>NZ_LZMI01000132.1:0-170677 GCF_001665475.1 Gordonia sp. 852002-51296_SCH5728562-b
TTGGTGATCTCGACAAGCTCGATCAGCGGTGGTGGGGTTCGATCAGCGGGGTGATCTCGACAAGCTCGATCAGCGAAAAGTAGCTCGATCAGCGCCTCAGCGGCGGGCGGGCGGGAGGCCGAGGGCCAGCATGCCGATGATGTCGCGCTGGATCTCGTTGGTGCCGCCGCCGAAGGTGAGGATCAGCGAGGTCCGCTGGTAGCGCTCGAGTCGGCCGTGGAGCTGGGCGCCGGGCGAATCCTGCCGGAGCGTCGCGGCGGGTCCGACGACCTCCATCAGCAAACGGTAAGCCTCGGTGGAGAATTCGGTGCCGAAAACCTTGGTGGCCGAGGCGTCGGCAGGACTCGGCGATCCGCCGGATGCCGCGGCGGAGGCGATTTTCCAGTTGATCAACTTCAGGTACTCGACCTTCGCGTGTACCCGCGCGAGGTTTGTGCGCACCCACGGTGCGTCGATGACGCGCTGGCCGTCGCCGGTCTTGTGTTGCTGTGCCCAAGCGACGGTTTCGCGAAGCGCGGTCTGCACGGGGGCGGCGCTGCAGAGCGCGACCCGCTCGTGGTTGAGCTGATTGGTCACCAGCGGCCAGCCGCCGCCCTCTTCGCCGACTCGCGCGCTCACCGGTACCCGGACGTCGGAGTAGTAGGTGGCCGATGTGTCAACGCCCGACATCGTGTGGACCGGGGTGTAGTCGAATCCGGCGCTGTCGGTCGGGACGATGAGCATCGAGATGCCCTTGTGTTTCTTTCCGCCGGGCTCGAGGGTCGACGGGTCGGTGCGGCACGCGAGCCAGATGTAGTCGGCGTATGCGACCAGCGACGTCCACATCTTCTGTCCGTTGATCACGTACTCGTCGCCGTCGCGCACGGCGGTCGTGCGTAGAGCCGCGAGGTCGGTGCCTGCCTCCGGCTCGGAGTATCCGATCGAGAAGTGCAGTTCACCCGCCGCGATCTTGGGCAGGAAGAAGGCCTTCTGCTCGTCGGTGCCGTAGTTCATGATCGTCGGCGCAACCGAGTTGATGGTCAGGAACGGGACGGGCGCGCCCGCGATCGCGGCCTCGTCGGTGAAGATCAACTGGTCCATCATCGAACGGTTCTGGCCGCCGAACTCGGTCGGCCAGCCGAGCGCGAGCCAGCCGTCGGAGCCCATCTGTGCCACGACGTCGCGGTACGCGTCGCCCTCGCCGAGTTCGCCGTCACCGCCCGTGAGTGCGGCGCGTCGTTCGTCTGTCATCAGCCCTGCGAAATACGACCGCAGCTCGCGACGGAGATCGGCCTGTTGCTCTGTGTACGCGATGCGCATGTTCGACCCCTGTGCTTTCGGTGGGTACTCGCCAACTTCTGAAACACGTTCTAACCTGTATCCACCCAGCCGTCAACCAGCGGACCTGACAACGAAGAGGGGTACTGATGCGAATCAAGGCGGATTTCGACCTATGTGAGGCCAACGGTGTGTGCGTCGGATTCGCACCCGAGTTCTTCGACCTCGATGACGACGACTACCTGGTGATTCTGTCCGACGAGGTGCCCGACGAGAAGGTCGACGAGGTGCGTCGGGCAGTGGCCGGATGTCCTAAGTCGGCACTGCGGCTCGAGTGAATTCGACGAGTGGTTTCGGGGGTTCTGTTCCGGCGCGCAGGGCGCGCATGTTAGAACAGGTTCTAGTAATTGAAAGGGGTTCGTGATGGTGCAGTCACTTGACGATCGGGTCGCCGTGGTCACCGGCGCCGGTGCTGGTCTCGGCAGGGCCGAGGCGATCGGTCTCGCCAAGGCGGGTGCGACCGTGATCGTCAACGACCTCGCGAACGCGCTCGACGCCAGCGACACGATCGAGACCATCACCGGCGCGGGCGGCCGAGCGGTGCCCGTCGCAGGCGACATCTCCGACTCCGGCGTCGCGGCAGAGATCATGCGCGTTGCCACCGAAGACCTCGGCCGACTCGACGTCGTGGTCAGCAACGCGGGCGTCGTCCGCGACAAGATGCTGTTCAACATGACCGACGACGAGTGGGATCTGGTGATCCGGGTCCACCTCCGGGGACACTTCCTGCTCAACCGCAACGCAGGCGCCTACTGGCGCAACGAGTCGAAGAAGGCGGGCGGACCCGTCTACGGGCGCCTGATCAACACCTCGTCGGAAGCCGGTCTGCTCGGCCCCGAGGGGCAGGCGAACTACGCCGCGGCCAAGGCCGGGATCACCGCGCTCACCCTCTCCTCGTCGCGCGCGCTCAAGCGCTACGGCGTGCGTGCAAACGCGATCTGTCCACGCGCGCGGACAGCGATGACCGCCGCGGTATTCGGTGATGGACCCGCCGATGGCGTCGACCCGCTGTCGCCCGAGCACGTTGTACGACTCGTGAATTTTCTGGCGTCGCCCGACTCCGACGACGTGACCGGACAGGTCTTCGTCGTCTATGGTCCGCGCGTTACCCTGATGGCCGCGCCGACCGTCGACGAGGTCTTCGAGGCCGAGAGTGGCACCTGGGATTCCGACGATCTCGCGAAGACGCTCACGTCGTATTTTGCCGAGCGCGATCCGTCGAAAACCTTCACGGCGCGTGGGCTGGTCAACTGACCCACTTCTGTGTGTTTTGCGTGCTAGGTTGCTTGGAAACCGGGGAAGAGGAGCAGACGTTTGTCGCGCAGGCTTGACGCGCCGCTGGAACAGGTCGGCGACTTCGTTGCCCTAGGTGTCGATTCATTCCGCGAGCTGTTTCATCGTCCTTTTCAGTGGCGGGAGACGGTCGAGCAATCGTGGGCGATCGCGCGTGTTTCGATGATGCCGACGCTGCTCGTGGCGATCCCCTTCACCGTGCTCGTCAGCTTCACGCTCAACATCCTGCTGCGCGAGATCGGTGCGCAAGACCTGTCGGGAGCAGGCGCAGCGCTCGGCACGATCACTCAGATCGGTCCCATTGTCACGGTGCTCATCGTCGCCGGAGCGGGCGCCACGGCAATCTGCGCCGACCTCGGCGCACGGACGATCCGCGAGGAAATCGACGCGATGGAGGTGCTCGGGATCAACCCGGTGCACCGACTGGTGGTTCCTCGCGTGATCGCCTCGACCGGCGTGGCGCTGTTGCTCAACAGCCTTGTGTGCACGATCGGTATCGGCGGCGGATTCTTGTTCTCGGTCTATCTGCAGGACGTCAATCCGGGTGCGTTCCTCGCCAGCCTCACGCTGCTCACCGGCTTCGGTGAGCTGATGATCTCGATGGTCAAAGCGGCGCTGTTCGGGCTGTTCGCGGGATTGGTCGGCTGCTATCAGGGACTCAACGTCAAGGGTGGGGCCAAGGGCGTCGGCGACGCGGTGAACGAGACCGTCGTCTACTCCTTCATGGCGCTGTTCGTCGTCAACGTCGTGGTGACCGCGGTCGGCGTGAAGGCGACGGCGGGCTGAGAAATGGTCCTTCCCTTCACGACGCGGCTCCAGACCGCCAGAGTCGCGATCAAACGCGCGGGCGACGACTGGAACCAGATCGGCGATCAGGCGCTCTTCTATTGGGACAGCCTGATTGCGATCCCGCGAGCGGTACGCCAGTACAAGAAGGAGACGCTTCGGCTGATCGCGGAGATCTCCATGGGCTCTGGTGCGCTGGCGATGATCGGCGGCACCGTCGTCGTGGTCGGATTCCTGACGTTGTTCACGGGCGGCACCATCGCGGTTCAGGGCTATAGTTCGCTGGCCAACATTGGTGTCGAGGCGCTGACGGGATTCTTCTCGGCGTTCATCAACGTCCGCATCGCGGTTCCGGTGATCGCGGGTATCGCGCTTGCCGCGACGATCGGCGCGGGAGCGACAGCACAGTTGGGTGCCATGCGCGTCAGTGAGGAGATCGACGCACTGGAGACCATGGCGATCTCGTCGATTCCCTACCTGGTCAGCACGCGCATCGTGGCGGGCATGATCGCGATCATCCCGCTCTACTCGCTGGCCTCCCTCGCAGCGTTCGTCGCCAGCCGATTCGCAACGGTCGTGCTCTACGGGCAGTCGTCGGGTGTGTATGACCACTACTTCAATACGTTCCTGATCCCGTCGGACATCCTCTGGTCGTTCGTGCAAGCCATCTGTATGGCCATCGCGGTGATGCTGATCCACACCTACTACGGCTACAACGCCGACGGCGGTCCGGTCGGCGTGGGCGTCGCGGTCGGCAACGCGGTGCGCGCGTCGCTGGTGGTTGTCGTCGTCATCACTCTGCTCACCTCGCTCGCCATCTACGGCGCCGACGGCAAGTTCAACCTGGCGGGCTGATCAGATGGCGCGCAGACAAGAGCGGAGCCCACTGGTCCGCAAGACGGCAGCGGTGATCATGGTGGGTGGTCTCGTCGCGGTTGTCGTCGGTGCCGGCGCACAGTTCCTCGGCTGGTTCGCCGACACTCAGTCGGTCACGCTCAACACGCCGCGAGCCGGTCTGGTGATGAGTCCCGACGCCAAGGTGAAACTGCGCGGTGTGCAGGTCGGCAGGGTCGCGACGATCAGGCAGGCCGACGGTCACGCGGTGCTCGACCTCGACATCGACAGCGACAAAATGTCGCAGATCCCCGCGAACGTGACCGCAGACATCAAATCCAACACGGTTTTCGGGGCCAAAGCCGTCAACCTGGTGATCCCAGAGACCGGACCGCAGGGCCACCTCTACGCCGGGCAGGTCATCGCGGCCGACCGGGTCGTCGTCGAACTCAATACCGTTTTCCAACAGTTGGTCAACGTGCTCGCCGACCTCCAGCCCGACAAGCTCAACGCCGTGATGGGCGCCGTCGACACTGCACTGTCGGGGCAGGGCAAGCAGATCGGTGCCTCGCTCGACCAACTGTCGGGGTTGCTCGCGAAGACCAACCCTCATCTGCCGGAGCTCAACGAGGCGATCGAACAGGCCGCGGGAGCGACCAATGTGTACGCCGACGCCATGCCGGATCTGATGCGGACCATCGACAACGCGACGTTCCTCGGCAACACGTTGCTCGACAACTCGGCCAACCTCGACGCGCTTCTGATCAACGCGACTGGGATGGCCAATACGATCAACGGCGTGCTCTCGCCGCCCAAGCAGACACTGATCAACACACTGTCGAACCTGAACCCCGTCGCGCGGCTTCTCGGCTACCAGTCGCCGGGACTGACGTGCTTCTTGACGGCCAGCGCGCAGGCCGCTGATCTCGCCAAGCCGATGCTCGGCGGCAAGAACAACAACCTGCTGCTGTACGCCGGATTACAGCCGGGCACCGACCCCTACACGTATCCGCAGAGCCTCCCGATTGTCGGCGCCGACGGCCCGCCGACCTGCGATGGAGCCCTGAGTGATCCCACAACCGACGTCAACTCGGGTTTCTACGTAACCGACAACGCTCCCGTGCCCTACCAGCCACGCACCACTCCGAAGGCCTCACGCGAGAAGCTCTTCCAGGTGCTCTTCGGGGAGCCCGCCCGTGGTTGACAATCGCACCCGCGCGTTCCGCGCCACCGTCATCAAGCTGGGCGCATTCGCGACCGTCATGATCTTGGTCTTCGTCGGCCTCGTCGCCGTGTTCAGCAACTATCGGCCGGGATCGTCGTCGGACTATTCCGCGATCTTCACGAGTGCGTCGGAGATGAAGTCGGGGTCGAAGGTGAAGATCGCCGGCGTGCAGGTCGGCACCGTGCACAAGGTCGGGTTGACGCGAAGCAACGACGCCGAGGTGTCGTTCAGCGTCGACGAGAAGTACCGGCTACCGCGATCCGTGCGCGCGTTGATCCGCTACGAAAACCTGACGGGCGACCGATATGTCGACATCGAGCAAGGCGAGGGCGATCCCGACGACACACTGCCCTCGGGGGCGACGATCCCGATCGGGCAGACCGAGCCCGCGATGGACCTCGACAAGTTGCTCGGCGGGTTCAAACCGCTGTTCCGCACGCTCAACCCCGACGAGGTGAACCAACTGTCTGCGTCGCTGATCGAGGTCTTTCAGGGCCGAGCACAGCGGGAGGCGTTGACCAATCTGCTCGCGCAGACGTCGTCGTTCACCGGCGCGCTCGCCGATCGGGACCAATTGATCGGCGACGTCATCGACAACCTCAACCAGACGCTCGGCATTCTCGACGGCGACAAGAAGGGTCTCGACACCAGCCTGGACCAGATGCAGCAGTTGATCACCGGCCTGTCGGCACAGCGCGGAACCATCGGAAACGCGCTGACGCAGACGGCCGCGGTGACCAACGGACTGTCGGGGTTGCTCGGTGCGACGCGTCCCGATCTCAAGCAGATCGTCGCCGAGACGGGCACGGTCTCGGGCAACCTGTTGAAGTCGGAGCCATACCTGCGGCAACTCGCGGGACGACTCCCCAATGACTTCAAGAAGCTCTCCAATCTCGGCAGCTACGGTGCATGGCTGCAGATCTACTTCTGTCGAATCCGGTTGCTGCTCAGCGGACCCGACGGCAAGCAGTACTTCTTCACCTCCAACGACGTGATGGGCGATACCACGAAGGCCGGAGGGAGGTGCGCGGCGACATGAGCGAGAAGCGGGCGCTCCTCAACGGGCGCAGCAGAGTTCAGATTGGACTCATCGGCGTAGTCGTCACCGCGATGGTCGTGATCGTCGCGATGCAGATGGACGAGCTGCCGTATCTGTCACCGATCAGCAGATACACCGCATATTTCGACGACGCGGGCGGGCTGGTGACCGGCGACATCGTGACGGTCTCCGGCGTGAAGGTCGGTACGGTCGAGAACATCGTGCTCGCACCGACCGACCAGGGCACGAAGGCCTCGGTCACCTTTCGCATGAACGATACCGTGGTGATGGGTACGGATACGCAGGCCGCGATCAAGACCGAAACAGTGCTCGGCAGAAGGAATCTGACGATTCTGCCGCACGGCGGTGGACGGATCCGGCCGGGCGAGTCGATCGCCAACCGGAACACCATCGCACCGTATTCACTCTCCGACGCTCTCGACGAGTCGACCAATTCGCTCGCACAGACCGACACCGATCAGCTCAACAAGGCCCTCGACACCCTGTCGGTGACGTTCTCGTCCACCCCGGACGAAGTACAGGGCGCGGTCGACGGCGTGTCACGGCTGTCCAAGGCGATTGCCGACCGCGACAACAACCTTCGTGCACTGCTGGCCAAAGCCAACGGTGTCACCGACGTGATCGGTGACCGGAGCAAGCAGATCAATCAGCTTCTCGTGGATGCCAATTCGCTCGTCGGCGAACTGCAGTTCCGACGCACCGCCATCGCGCAGCTCATCAGTGGGACCCGCGACGTCGCCGAGCAGATCTCCGGATTCATCAAGGAGAACAACGAACAACTGCGGCCGGCCCTGACGAAACTCGACGGTGTGCTCGACATCCTCAACGACAACGAGGAGAACCTCAAACAGACTCTCGACCGGCTGGGGCCGTACGCCAATGCGCTCGGCGAGGCCGTCGCATCGGGCCCGCGGTTCGAATCCCTGGTCGGCGTCAGTACTTTCGGCGATTACACCGCGACGTTCATGAAGATCCTTCAGCAGAAGTATCCCGAGGCGTGGAAGGCGTTCGGCTACAGCGGTTTCCCGCTGCTGCCGCAGGCTTGGAGCCAAGCGCCGCCCTCCCCGCAGAAGAACACGGCACCGGCGCCGCCGCCGACCTACCCGACCCCGACGGCAGGTGGCTGACATGGCATTCCGTCGTTCCCTCCCGGGGAGTCGAAAGGCATGGGGCGCAGCGGGTCTGGTGGCGCTGCTGGTTCTCGCGGCCATCATCGGATACGCGGTCTACGACAGGGCGACCACCAAGACGATCACCGCCTATTTCCCGTCGGTGAACGGTCTCTACACCGGCGACACCGTGCGTGTGCTCGGTGTCCGCGTCGGAAAGGTCAGCTCCATCACGCCTCGTGCGGGCGATGTGAAGGTGACGCTCGACGTCGATCGGTCGACGGCGATTCCGGCCGACGCACGGGCCGTGGTGGTGGCTCAGAGTCTCGTTTCCGGCCGGTTCGTCCAACTGACTCCGGTCTACGCGGGCGGAGAGCAGCTCAACGACGGCAGCGCGATTCCCATGGAGCGCACCGCTGTTCCGATGGAGTGGGACGACGTCAAGAAGCAACTCTCGAGTCTGACCAAGGCGATCGGACCCGATGGCGCCGACAAGGGATCGGCCGCCAAGCTGATGGACGTCGCCGACAAGAACCTGCAGGGCAACGGTGAGGCGATCAATTCGTCGATCACCAACCTCTCCGACGTGATGTCGACGCTGTCGTCGGGCCGCGACGACCTGTTCTCGACGATCCGCAACCTGCAGAAGCTCACCGACGCGCTCTCGACGAGTCACGAGGAGCTGGTTCAGTTCAATGGCCGGATCGCCTCTGTGACAGATGTTCTCGCCGACAACACGACGCAGCTCGACGGCGCGATGCACAATCTGGATTCCGCGATGAGCGACATCACGGCGTTCATCGACCAGAACAAGGAGGCGTTGACCAGCTCGGTGGCGAAGCTGTCGACCACGACGCGCATCCTCGCGGACAAGGACAACCAGATCCGCGGGCTGCTGCACTCGGCGCCCAATCAGCTCGCCAACTTCTACAACATCTACAACCCGCTGACCGGTTCACTGTCCGGCGTTTTCGGGCTGGGCATGGGCAACAACCTCATCACGCTGCTCTGCGGAACGATGGAGGCCAACAACAGGCCGGGCCAGAGCCAGGCCGACGTCGAGAAGTGTGTCGATGTGCTTGCGCCCGTTCTCGGTTCGATCTCGGTGGCGTACCCGCCTTTCCTCTCCGATCCGGTCGTCGGCAAGAGCGCACTACCCAGCCAGGTCACCTACCAGAACGCCGACGTCAAGGCCCGCGCCCAGCAGGGCATTCGCGATCAGGACGCAGCGACGCGTCGCGGTAACGGCGGCGGGCTCGGCGACCTGCTGGTGCCGTGGGGAGGTGAGGGCTGATGCTGCGCCCCAACCGAACTCGCGGGTCGCGCCGCAGGAGCCTGCGCGCCGCGCTCATGATCGCGGTGGTCACGGCCATCGCGACGGCCTGTGGATTCGACGGCGCCGACAGCCTGCCCGTGCCGGGCGCGCAGGGCACCGGCAACGGATCGTACGAGATCTCAGCGGTGATCCCGACCGCGGCGGGTCTCACCAACAACTCACCGGTGATGCTGAACGACGTGACGGTCGGAAGCGTCGGCAATATCGATGTCGACGCGAATTGGCATGCGGCGGTGCCGATCAGGCTCAACCCGGGGGTGCAGGTTCCACGCGGTTCGTACGTGAAGGTCGGGATGACGAGCGTGCTCGGGTCGACGCATCTGGCGATCGTGCCACCCGAGAAGGCGACAACCGGCTACCTGCACGCCGGCGATCAGATCCCGCTGCCCGCGTGCCCGGAGCAGAAGAACATCGAGCAGCCATCGGGCCAGCGGGTCGCAGACATCAACTCCGCCCAGCAGGTACCCCAGTGCGCATACCCGACCACCGAACAGGTGCTCAGTGCACTATCGGTGGTGCTCAACGGTGGTGGACTCTCGCAGCTCGGCGACATCACCCATGAGCTCAGTCAGGTGCTCGGCGGCAACGCGGCGTCGATCCGCGCGCTCGTGCCGCGCCTGAACACGCTCATCTCCGACCTCTCGAGCCAGTCGGGCGACATCATCGACGCGATGGACGGCCTCGACCGGTTGAGTACGACGATCAACCAGCAGAAGCCGACCGTCGAAAAGGCTCTCGCCGACGGGCCGGCCATCTTGGCGATGCTCAACGACGAACGCGACAAGTTCACCGGCGCATTGTCGGCGCTCAGTGGCCTCTCGAAGACCGTCAACGATGTGCTGCGCGCCAACACCGACGACATCAAGACCATCGTCGCGAACCTGAATCCGACGCTCGGCGCACTCGCTGCGGCGGGTCCGGCGCTGCCGGGGGCGACCAGAATCCTGTTCACCTTCCCCTTCTTGGAGGAGACGATTCCGCAGATCGTCAAGGGCGACTACGTGAACTCCGACCTCGTGCTCGACCTGACGGTCGACAGGCTCAAGCAGACAATTCTGATGACCTCGGGTCTCGTCGGACCGGAAGGGGTGACCGGCCAACCTGCCGGAGCGGCCAAGCGCGGGCTGGATCCGTTCACGTCGCCGCTGGTACCCGGCGGTGAGAAGCGGCCCGACAGTGCGGACCCTGTCCCCGCCGGCACGCAGGAGTCGACCGCAACGGGAACGTCCACCGCCCCCCGGACGTCCGCTCCCCGGACACCCGTTCCCGCGAACGGTGGTGGCCGATGAAGATCACCAGGTTCGTCCGGATGCAGCTCACGATCTTCGCGATCGTCACCGTCGTCGCACTTGTCGCGATGGCCGTGTACTACGTGCGCTTGCCCGCGATGGCTGGTGTCGGTCGCTACGACGTGACACTCGAACTGCCGAGCACGGGCGGCATCTACACCAACGCGAACGTCAGCTACCGCGGAGTGAACGTCGGCAAGGTCAAGGAGGTCCGCCTCACGTCGAACGGTGTCGCGGCGACGCTGTCGATCGACAGCTCGGCGAAGATCCCCGCAGACTCCACTGCGTCGATCCGCAGCGTGTCGGCGGTCGGCGAGCAGTTCGTCGAGTTCACACCCAAGTCCGGATCGGGTGGTGACTATCTCGGCGACGGTGCGGTCGTGCACAGCACCGACGTGCCGGTCGAGATCTCGTCGGTGCTCGAGCAGGCCAATGCCCTGCTCGCCAAGGTGGGCGACACCCGATTGCGCAACGTGATGGACGAGGCGTTCACCGCATTCAACGGAACCGGTGAGGATCTTCGGCGCCTGCTCGACTCGATGACGCTCCTCGTCGCCGACGCCGACAAGAACGTCGACGTGACGATCGATCTGATCAAGCAGACCGGCCCGCTGCTGGAGACGCAGAACAGGACAGCGGACTCGGTCCGTGCGTGGACGGCGAACGCCGTCAAGGTGACCGATCAGTTGCGTGCCAACAAGCCGGAGATCACCGACATCCTGACCAAGGGGCCGTCGACGGCGTCGAAGTCGCAGCAGTTGTTCGCAGACATGGATCAGACGCTGCCGATGCTGATCAACAACCTCGGCGTCGCGTCGAAGACACTGGCGCTCTACCTGCCGAATCTCCAGCAGGTGGTGGTGATCTATCCGCGGTTGATCAGCTCGCTGCTGACCGCGGTTCATCAGGGCTCGGCCGAGTACGGGCCGAGCGTCCTGTTCTCGCTGGGCTTCCAGGATCCCGCGCCGTGCACCGTCGGATTCATGCCGTCCAACGAGTGGCGCAGTCCCGCGGTGCAAACCGCCCGCGACCTGCCTCCCGGTCTGCTGTGCCGGTTACCGCAGGATGCGCAGATCGCGGTTCGCGGTGCCAGGAACTTCCCGTGCGCCGAGTTCCCCGGCCGACGCGCCCCGACGCCTGAGGAATGCCGGACGGGCTTCAAGGCGAGCACGGAGAAGAACGTCGCTCTGCCCAACGGGATCCCGGGCCTCGTGCCCGCCCCCGCCGGCTATACGACGCCTGGTACCCCCGGGTCGTATGAGGCTGGTCCGGCCGTTTACGGCACCACGTACGATCCGGATACGGGTGACTTCATCGGCCCGGACGGCAAGACGTACAACGCCGGAACCGGCAGGGACGCTCCTGCAAGCAGCGACAGTCAAGGACAAAGCAGCACGTGGCAGGGATTGATCACCAGCGGGATGGCAGGGTGAATCGGCAGGTGGGCGCTCAACCGGTGCGCTCGGCACCGCTGCGCCGGGGCCGCAAGAACAAGCGCGAACCGATCAAGCCCGCCGAGAGCGCGCCGGCACCGGAGCAACTCGACGAGAACACCGCCGAAGCCGAGGCCGTTGAGAGCGCTGTGGAGCCCGCTGAGGCCGCCGAGGAAACTGCCGAGAGCACCGCCGAACCCGCCGGGGGCACCGCCGAACCCGCCGGGGAATCCGCGGTCAGCTACCGCGAACGCCGCGCCAAAAGGCAGGGTTCGACGCCGAGCCGGCAGGTGGAACGTCGCGCGCGAGTGGGTCGCGGAGCAGGTGGCAAGTGGGTCGTCGCCGGTGTGGTGTGCGCGCTGTTCATCGTCGCGTGCGTCGTCGCGTCGACCTTCTTCGCCGTCGGAACCAGTCGGCTCGATCACCACAACGAGCTGCGAGCGTCGTACTCGGGCTTTGCGCGTCAGATGACCATCGACCTGACATCGCTCAACCCCGGCAACGTCGACAAGGCGTTGCAGACAGTGCAGGACAAGACGAGTGGCCCTGCGCAGCAACGGATCAAGCAGTCCATGGCCCAGGTGACCGACCTGATCCGTACCCAGAATCAGACCGTCACGTCGTCGGTGATCACCGACGCGGTCACCAAGGCGACCGACGACGAGGGCTCGGTGATCGTCGTGTACGGGTGGGAGATGAAGTCGCAGGATCCCAAGCAGGAGACCGTTATTCAGACGTTCCGCTGGCGAGTGGACATCACACGGATCAACGGTGATCTCAAGATGACCAACTTCGAGTGGGTGGTCTGATGGCGACCGCAATCACGACGCGACGCCTCGTCGGAGTGGGACTCGCCGTCATCGCGGTGGCGTGTGCCGTGCTGACCGGGTTTCTCGGATTCAGGTACTTCGACGCTCGTGCCACGGAGGACTCGCGTGAGTCATCACTGTCTGCGGCAAGGGATTACGCGACGACGATGTTCGGCTACGACCCGGTGAACGTCGCCGATCACGTGCAGCGGTCCAAGAACGTCGTCATCGGATCGGCGAAGACCGAGTACGACAGGCTGATCGCGCAGCCGCTGCCCGACGACAAGGACAACTTTGTCGAGGGAGTGCGCAAGCAGCGCGTCGTCTCTCAGGCCGTCATCCAGGACGCGGGCGTCGTGACCAACACACGCGACACCTCGACGGTGCTGCTCTTCATGAATCAGTCGGTCAGCCGCAACGGTAAGGACCTCGTGCGGGTGGACCCGAGCCGACTGACGTTCTCGATGGTCCGCCACGACGACACCTGGATGATCGAGAAGATCGAGATCATCACCGACGACTCGTTCCGCAGTCGTATCGAGCAGACATCGACTCCGCCGGCAGGTGCGGTCCCGCTCCCCGGGCCGTCATCGGCAAGTCCGGCACCGAGTCCGTCGCCTGACGCTCCCACCGAATCGTCGGCACCACCCGCTGGTTAGTGGTAACACCCCTTTGTGCGGACGAGCCAAATCTGTCCGTGGACTTCATGTCCGGAGGACATGGTGTAGGTCACTCCGGCATAGATAGTGTCGTGTGGCACACAGCAGGGCGGCGTCGAGCGGCTAGTTCCGCGAATTAGCGCCCGCCGCAACGACTTTCGTGATGAAGCACGATGCAGTCCTCGAATTCAGGCACCTATCGGTGATGTCGTCGCACCTGTTGTGCAGCGCCAACAGATTCGAGAGAGGTTCGTGTTGATGTCGGAAGTGTCCAATTCGGAATTGCAGGGTAAGCGCATTTTCATCACCGGTTCTGCGCGCGGTGTCGGGCGGGGAATCGCCGAGCTGGCGATCAGCCGCGGCGCCCAGGTGGTGATCAGTGACTTCGACGAGGACGCGGCTCACAAGACAGCAGCCGATCTGAGTGCGGCAGGCGTAGCCAATTGCGACGTGACCGACGAGGCGAGCGTCGTCGACGCGATCGCTCGGGTGCAGGAACTGCTCGGCGGGCTGGATGTGCTGGTCAACAACGCGGGCATCGAGATCGCGGCACCGCTCGCAGTGCAGTCGACGGACAGCTTCGACAAGATCTTCGCGGTGAACGTCCGTGGACCGTTCGTGGCCACCAAGGCTGCCGTGCCCGCGCTGGCCGAAAGCAAGGGCAACGTCGTCAACATCGCATCGGTCGCGGGGGTCGGCGGAAGTCCGCTGCTCGGCTCGTACTGCGCCACCAAGGCGGCGCTCATCCAGCTCACCCGTGTGTTCGCGGTCGAACTCCGTCAGACCGGAATTCGCGTCAACGCCGTCTGTCCCGGATTCGCGGATACGTCCATGGTCGACCGGCTCGCCCCCGAGTTCGAAGCGGCGACCGACGCCCCCTTCGGTGACCTCGTCGCCGCAAAGCAGGGACGTCTCGGAACCGTGGAAGACATCGCGGAGGTCGCGTGCTTCCTCGCATCAGACCGCGCGAGTTGGGTAACCGGAAGCCACTATGTGCTCGACGGCGGGCTCACCGCTTCCCTTGTCTGACTTCGTATTTCGACTCACTCCGACCTATACGTAGAAAACGTCCCACCAGTAGAGAAAGAGGACCAACTCATGTCACAGAAGCTGGACGGCCGCGTTGCCGTTGTCACCGGAGCGGGCGCAGGACTCGGCGCCGCAATCGCCAGACGGTTCGGAGAGGAGGGTGCGCGTGTGGTGGTCTCCGACATCAACGCCGACGCCGCCAAGTCGGTCGCGTACTCGATCGACGGCGCTATCGCGTGCACCACGGATGTCACCGATGAGGCGCAGGTGCAGCAACTGATCGCCGACACGCAGGAGCATTTCGGCGGGCTGCACATCATGGTTCCCAACGCGGGGGTCGGTTCCGTGCAGCCGATTGCGGAGATGTCGTACGCGGACTGGCGCAAGACCACCTCGGTCAACCTCGACGGCGTGTTTCTCTCGATCCGCTACGCCGCACCGGCGATCATCGCGTCCGGCGGAGGGTCGATCGTGACGATCAGCTCGATCACCGCGACCGCGGGCTCCGCGCTGATCGCGCCGTATGCCGCGGCCAAGGCTGCAGTACGCAACCTCACCGAGACCGCAGCCGCGGAGTTCCGGGCGCACGGAATCCGGGTCAACGCCGTGCTGCCGGGCTTCATCGATACGGAACTGGTCACCACCGCGGCTCCACTGTTCGAAGCCGCCCTCGGACTACCCGAAGGCGGCTTCGACGCAGTCATGGCGCAGAAGCAGGGACGCTACGGAACGCCGGAAGAAGTAGCTGCTGCGGTGACCTTCTTTGCCTCGGACGAATCGTCGTGGTGCAACGGCAGCAGCCTCGTGCTCGACGGCGGATTCGTGAGCTCGCTGCTGTAAACCCGAGCCTGGGACTCGAGTCAGGAGACCTGATAGCCCATCGGCATCATCGTCGACTTGTGTTCGACGAACGACTCGAGTCCCTCTGGCCCGCATTCGCGGCCGATGCCCGAGCTCTTGAAGCCACCGAACGGTGAGCCGGGGTCGATGGCGTAGAAGTTGATCCCGAAGGTGCCGGTGCGGATCTTCTCGGAGATCTCGATGCCGCGCTCGACGTCGGCGGTCCACACGGTGCCCGCCAGACCGTAGTCGGAGTCGTTGGCGATGGCGATCGCGTCGTCGACGTCGTCGTAGGTGATGACCGACAGCACCGGGCCGAAGATCTCTTCCTGGGCGATCGTCATGTCGTTGGTGACGTCGGTGAAGATCGTCGGGGTGAGGAAGTAGCCGGAGTCGAGGCCCTCGGGGCGGCCGCCTTCGAGGGTCGCGGTGGCTCCCTCTTCCTTGCCCTTGGCGATGTAGCCCTCGATCTTCTCCAACTGGCGCTTGTTGATGACGGGTCCGAGCTGGCTGTCGGGTTCGCTCGGCAGGCCGACCTTCATGGCGTTGGCTGCCTCGACCATTGCCGCGACGATCTCGTCCTTGCGGCTCGCGGGCACCAGCACCCTGGTCTGCGCGACGCACGCCTGTCCGGTGTTGAACAGGCCGAGGAAGACCATCATGCCGATGTTGTTGATGTCGACGTCATCGAGGACGATTGCCGCCGACTTGCCGCCGAGCTCCAGCGAGCAGCGTTTGAGCGACTCGGCACACGCGGCGCCGATCTGCCGACCGGCGGCCGTCGACCCGGTGAACGTGATCTTGTCGACGTCCGGGTGCGCGACGAGTGCTTTGCCGGTGTCCGGTCCGCCGGGGATGATCGAGATGACTCCCTCGGGAACGCCTGCCTCGGTGAAGATCTCGGCGACGGCGTTGGCCGTCCGCGGTGTCTCCGGTGCAGGTTTGAGCACCACTGAACAGCCGGCCGCGAGTGCTGCGCCGAGCTTGTTGCAGACGAGGAAGAGCGGGACGTTCCATGCGGTGATCGCGCCGACGACCCCGACCGGTTCACGCGTGATGCGCGTGGTGCCGAACAGGCCGTTGCGGTACTCGATCCAGGCGTAGTTGCGTGCGGCCTCGGCGTACGAGCGCAGCACGCCGGTGCCGGGCAGCTTCTGCAGCATGTCGACGGCGCTCGGCGGGGCGCCCATCTCCGACGACACCAGAGCCGAGATCGCTTCTGCGCGTTCGTCGATGATGTCGGCCACGCGATCGAGCACGGCTGCACGGTCTTCCGGAGACTTCTGCGACCACACGCCAGCATCGAAGGCGGCGCGAGCGGTACGGACAGCCGTGTCGACGTCGACCTCGTCGGCGAGCGGAACGGATGCGACTCGCTCGCCGGTCGCGGGCGAGAACACCTCGAGGATCTCGGTCGAATGGGGCTTCACCCACGTGCCGCCGATGTAGAGCTCGGTCCGGTCGTCGGATGTGCCTGCCTCGTTCGAGGAACGAGGTTCGACGGTCTGGGTCATGCGTGCTCCTGAAGTTGGTACCCGATGTTTCCCTCGACTCCGCTGTGCTCTGGAGATTGCTGAACACTCTTCGGGGAGGGGCGCGGACAGGTGTGAACCACCGCACATCCAATACTAGAACACGTTCTAACTCTGGTGTCGAGATCAGGAATCGAAGGCGATGCGGGCGGCGAATCCCTCGACGGCGTCGTCGAGTATCGCGATCCGCGCGGGGGTGTCGGGTGCTTCGAGGAGTGACTGTCGGTCGGCGGCGCCGATCGGAAGGCGGGCTGCCCAGCCGAAGAGCCCGGCGTCGTCGAGGTCGGCGTCGTCGAACGAAGGCAGGTCGTCGGGGATGGGTGTGCCACGCCGGGTGTAGGCGTCGACGACGATCTCACGGATGCGGACTCCGAGCGCGATCGAGTCGGCACGGGCCGCGGCGTTGGTCTTCGGCTCGTTGAGGACTGACACTTCGGCGCGCGGGTACGGATCGTCGGGCAACCATTCGGTCACCCGGAAGCGTCTGGTGCCGACGCAATGGACGTACGACAGTCCGCCCGGGTCGCGGCTCACGCGGTCGATTGCCGCGA
Source organism: Gordonia sp. 852002-51296_SCH5728562-b (assembly GCF_001665475.1). Classification (NCBI taxonomy): domain Bacteria; kingdom Bacillati; phylum Actinomycetota; class Actinomycetes; order Mycobacteriales; family Gordoniaceae; genus Gordonia; species Gordonia sp. 852002-51296_SCH5728562-b. The sequence continues at coordinate 17,103 of NZ_LZMI01000132.1, forward strand.
AGGTTCCGACGTCGTGGCGCACATCGCCGCCGCCGACCTCCGAACCGCGCGCGATGAGAACGACACCGAAACGTGGCGGTCCGTCGGCGACGGCGAGGCAGTCGTCGAGCATCGTTCGATAGCGCGGTTCGAAGATCCGCAGCGGAAGCACCTCACCCGGCAGCAGCGCTGTGCCGAGCGGGAACATGGGTTGTGCGCTCATGTTCACACTCTCCGTGTGGGCAATCGTCTATCCGGTGTGAAAGGGATTGTCAGGCAGAGGGTTTCGCGTCGAGGACGACCTCGAACTCGAGAAGGTCTGCGCCGCTGGCAACCGGCTTCGCGCGCTCACCCGAATGAGCCTCGCGTGCGGGACCGGCAGCCCATGCCTGGAAATCCTCTTCGGTCTCCCACTGCGTGACGACGAAGTAGCGGTCGTCGCCCTTGACCGGGCGCAGCAACTGGAATCCGAGGAAGCCCTTCGAGCCGTCGACCGAGTGCGCGCGGTGTGCGAAGCGCTTCTCGAGTTCGGGCCCTGAGCCCTCGGGGACATGGATCGCGTTGATCTTCACAACAGTCATGTCCTCAGCCTAGTTCGGAATGTCTGTGCGTCGGATTAACCTCATTCACTGTGACTGCATATTCGACGCCCGAGGCGGGATATCCGACGTCGGAGGCGGGGTATGTGACGGCTGAGACGGGCCTGCTCGATCACGGCGGTCCGGACCGGGGCCTCGATGCGCAGCAGTCGGCGGACGCGCTCGGTGTTGGGCCGATCGTGCTGCTCCACGGACTCATGGGGCGTGGCCGCACCTGGCGGCGGCAGATTCCCTGGCTACGTAGGTACGGCCGGGTGTTCACGTTCGACGCCGCATTTCACACCGGAGCCGACGCCGCGCTCATCTCCGATCCCGCGGAGGTCTCCACCGAACGATTCGTCGCCGACCTCGCCGAGATCCTCACCTGGATCGACCTCGGACCCGCTGTGCTGGTTGGACATTCGATGGGCGCGCTGCATGCGTGGTGCGCCGCCGCGGAGTACCCCGAACTGGTCAGCGCGCTCGTCGTCGAAGACATGGCGCCGGACTTCCGTGGCCGCACCACCGCCGAGTGGACGCCCTGGTTCGACTCTTGGCCCGACCGGTTCAGCTCACTCGGACACGCCAGGCAGATGTTCGGCGACGTCGCGGGACGGTATTTCTACGAGGCATTCGACGACGGCGCGTTGCACGGTCAGCTCGCAACCTGGGCCGCGATCGCGCAGGAGTGGGGTGAACGCGACTTCTGGGATCAGTGGCGCAGCGTTCCGGTGCCGAGTCTGCTGATCGAAGCCGAGCACACCGTGACGCCCGAGGGGCAGATGCGGAAGATGGCGTCGATCAACGACCACTCCGCTCACATCCAGATCAGCGGCGCAGGTCACCTCATACACGACGACGCCCCGGAGGTCTTCCGGGGCGCCGTCGAAGCGTTTCTCTCTGCGTTGCCGTATCGGTAGCTGCTCAGGGAGCGGGCGGCGCGATCGGCTCGTTGACGATGCGACGGAACGCGTGCACCTGGAACAGTGCGGCGAGCGGTGCCGACACGATCAGGCCGATGCCGCAGATCAGGGCGCCCACGAGGTTGGTGAGCCACACGATGATCAGGGTCAGGATCGAGTCGCCGATCCTGTTGGTGGTGACCCTGAACGAACGAGTAATGGCGTCGCCTGGCGATTTGCCCTCACTGATCGTCGCGAGGACAGCGAACTGCAGGAGGAATCCCGCGATGAGGCCGCCGATACCGATGCACAGGGAGGCGACGCCGGTGATGAGTCCGACGAGGATTGCCGTGCCGATGACGGGGCCGAAGCGGATGGGCACCAGGAACGATTTGGCGTCGACGGATTCTCCGTTGGCGACACGTACCGCGCCGGAGAGAATCGCTGCTTCGATGTACAGCAGGATCAGAAGCCCGATGATGTAGATGGCGATGAATGCGGCGAGCCCTCCGGCGCTGATCGACGTGGTCTCGTAGCTGTAGCTGGTGCCGCCGTATTCGGAGCCGCCGAGTGTTTCGGTGGTGGTGGTCGTGTAAAGCGACGAACCCCAGACGATCAATGACCAGAACACAAGTGCTACGAGAGCCATGATCACGCCGGGCAGAATCATCGGGCCGGGGTTGGCCTTGAACTGGCTCCATGCCCAACTGAAGCTCTCGCCGACGCTGAACGGGGTGCCAGGAGCGCCGGGTGCGGGTGCGGCCGGGTAACCGGGTGCGGCACCGAACTGGCCGGGAGGTGGCGTACCGCCGGGGGGAACCGAACCCGGCTGCGGTTGCCCGTACTGGGGCTGGCCGTACTGGGGTTGGCCGGTCGGCGGCTGGCCGTACTGGGGTTGGCCGGTCGGCGGCTGGCCGTACTGGGGCTGGCCGGTCGGGGGCTGCCCGTACTGCGGTTGCCCGTACTGGGGCTGGCCGGTCGGAGGTTGCCCGTACTGGGGCTGGCCGGTCGGAGGTTGCCCGTACTGGGGTTGACCGGTCGGGGGCTGGTCGGTCGAGGGCTTGCTGAGGTCGGGTTGTCCGTATTGAGGTTGGCCGGGTGCGGGTTGGCCATACTGGGGTTGTCCGTACTGGGGTTGACCCGGCGTGGGGTTCGTCCCGTACGGCTCGTTCGGGTTGGATCCGGAAGGCGTCGATTCGTTCGGCGGCTCAGTCATCAGGCAAAGCTAGCAACCCTTGCGGCTCAGTTGAAGAGTACGAACGACATATTGCTGACCGTGTCGTGGTCCGGCTGATCTGCCGCTTGGGCGAGGGGTGTACTCAGCCCGCCTCGCCTGCCAGGCAGAAGCGGCCGTCTGAGGTGATTTCGACCAGGCCGTCGACGAGAAGTGAGTCGAGAGCCCGGTCACGCTGTGCTGTGTCGGTTGTCCAGACGATGTCGAGTCTGTCGCGGACGACCGGACCATCGGTGCCACGCAGAACGTCGAGGAGCAGTCCACGAACCTGGCGGTCGGTGCCCGCGAACTTCTGCACTCGTTTGGGCGGACCCGTGTGTGCGGGTTTGCCCGCGTTGACCCAGGCGCACGAGAGCGGGCATCGCTCACAGTCGGGGTTTCGTGCAGTGCACACCAGGGCGCCGAGCTCCATCAATGCGGCGCTGAAACGAGGAGTCGACGACGCGTAGGTGCCGTCGGGATCGCGGGGCAGCACGGCCTCGGCGTCGGCGAGATCCTTCTTCGACGGATTGCCGGGCTCGGCGCGCCCATGGACGGCACGCGCGAGAACGCGTCGGACGTTGGTGTCGACGACAGGAACCGGCTGGCCGTAGGCGAAGCAGGCGACTGCCCGGGCGGTGTAGTCGCCGATGCCCGGCAGGGTGAGCATCGTCGCGACGTCGTCCGGGACCCTGTCGTCGTGATCGGCGGCGAGCACCCGAGCGCATTCGTGAAGGCGCAGCGCACGACGCGGATAGCCGAGTTTTCCCCAGGCCCGCAGGACGTCGCCGGGCGACGCAGCGGCCATCGCCGATGGGACGGGCCAGCGTCGGACCCATTCCCGCCACGGTTCGACGACGCGGGCAACGGGAGTCTGCTGGAGCATGATCTCGCTGATGAGAATCTGCCAGCCCGAAAGCCCTGGCTCGCGCCATGGCAGGTCGCGCTCATTGGCGTCGAACCAGCCCAGCAGGACTTGAGGTGGCAGACTAAGCGACATGATCGGATTGACCCCGAAACAGGCATGGGACGTTCTGCGCGAAGGTAACCGGCGCTTCATCAACGGAGAGTCTGAGCATCCCAGTCAGGGTATCGAGGACCGCGCGCGTCTCGTCGCAGGCCAGCACCCCCACGTCGTGCTGTTCGGCTGCGCCGACTCGCGACTGGCGGCGGAGATCATCTTCGACCAGGGTCTCGGCGACATGTTCGTGGTTCGCACCGCGGGCCACGTCGTCGACTCGGCGGTGATGGGTTCGCTCGAGTACGCCGCGGAGGTACTCGAGGTGCCGCTCGTCGTGATCCTCGGCCACGACAGCTGTGGAGCGGTCAAGGCGACGCTCGACGCTCTCGATGACCTGCAGATTCCCGGTGGCTACATCCGCGACGTGGTCGAACGCGTCACGCCGAGCATCCTTGCCGGCCGCAGCGAGGGGCTGACCAGGGTCGACGAGTTCGAGGCGCGGCACGTCGTCGAAACCGGCCGCTTGCTGATGCAGCGCAGTCGGATCATCGCCGATCGGGTGGCCAACGGAAAGCTGGCCATCGTCGGATTGACGTACGCGCTCAACGAAGGTGCCGTCCAGTTGCAGGGTGCCTACGGCGACATCGGCCAGAGCTACGTCGAGATCGATACTGCTGGAAATGGCCACAAGGGCGCACACGAAGCGTCTCCAGCTGTCGCACATGAAGTGTCTCCAGCTGTCGACGAGGCCGCGTCTGCGTGACGCTCACGCGGCTCGCGGATCACGCAGCTGAAGTCAACCTTTAGACTTTGCGCCGGTCAGGCGCGTTTTTCTCAGCGACACGCCGCTTCGGGTCAGCCGTCGTATAGAACGTGGCCGTTAGCGTGGATGCGTGATCGAACCGCAGGGCCCGTTGCCATCTGAGATCTATTGGCGTCGTCGTATCGTCGCCGGTGGTGTCGGTGTGGCCGTGCTTGCCCTGGTCATCGGTTTGATCGTGTGGACCACCTCCGGAGGCGACAAGTCGCCGTCGAACGCCGCGTCGTCGTCGTCGATCTCGACAACGACGACGCCCGCGTACGGATCGTCGGAGTCGTCGGAAGCCCCGTCCGGTGGGGCAGGCAACGGTGGCGGCGGTAGCGGCGGAAACAATGCTGCGGGCGTGTCCGGTCAGCCGGGAGCGTCGCAGGCTTCCGGAGACGTCCCGGCTCCCGCGACGGGAGTGAACGGGACTCCGCTGTGCCCCGACCAGAACATCGCCGTGGTGCTCTACACCGACAAGCCGACCTACACGGTCGGCGATCAGCCGGTGTTCACGATCGTCACCACCAACGCGGGTCTGACCGCGTGCACCCGCGACGTCGGGAAGGCCGCGCAGAATGTTGTGGTGAGGACACTCGACGGCACGCGCACGCTGTGGTCGGCGCAGGATTGCTCGCCGCTGAAAGACGTGAACAACGTCGTGCTGCAACCGAAGCAGCAAGCCACGGACACCATCACCTGGTCGGGTACGACGAGCAACCCCGGCTGCGACAAGCCGCGCGTCCAGGTGCCGGTCGGGTCGTATCAGGCGATCGGCAAGATGGGCGAGAAGGAATCGGCGCCGATCACGTTCAACGTCGTGGCGCCGGCGCAGCAGTAGCGTCCTGCGGGTTCAGCCGGCGACGCCAGTGCCGACGCTCTGGGATCGGTATCCCTGCTCTCGATGGCCGCACCGACCTCAACGATGGCCGTGCGGATCATGTCACCGTAGGCATCGTCGGACAGCGCTGCCGCGTGCCGCTCTGCGGTGCGAATGTGCTCGGCCGCGGCGTCGAATGCGCTCAGGCGGCGGAGATCGTCGGCGATGTTGAGGTGCAGGCTCGGGTAGAAGCCTGCGACACGAAGTCCGTCGTGATGTTGCCCGGTGCGCTCATCGGTGAGTGCTGCAGCGGCGTCGAGCGCGCGGATGTCCCAGACCAAGGCTTGCGCGGGATTGTCGTAGAGGTCGGCCAGGTAGTGAGCCAGGGTGCAGCGGTGGAACGGATCGCCCGCGGCACCGATGCGGTCCCAGATCTCGAGTAGATCGCGCTGCGCCGACGCCGCGTCACCCGTGTGCCCGAGGGCGACGGCTTTGCTGATCGCATCCATCGTCGGGTCGGTTGTGGTGGTTGCGTCCATCGTGTCCATGCGCTCCTTCGGTTCGGGGGTCAGTTGGGCCTGCAGGGCATGACGAGCGTCGTGAGGTCGCCGTCGTCTGCTGAGCGAACGGTGGCCGGCTGATCGGTAGAGCGAAGGTCGAGGATCACGTCGCTGCCGAGTGCGTTGCTCAGCGCCGGGTACAGGGTGGTCAGCTCGAACCAGATTGTGATGTCGTGGCCCGTCGACGTGCCGTCGAGTCGTGTGGATTCGTCGGGCAGGAGCAGGATGGCCCGGCCGTCGGCGACACGCAGACCGACCTTCTCCGATGCTCGCTCCAGGGCTTTCAGGAACTGTCGGGTCCCGACGGTGACGCGATGCGTCGGAGGGGCGAGAGAGTCGAGTAATGCCGAGCGATCGGGGAAGTCTGCGGTCAGCAGGCGGCAATGTGTCGCGTTGCCGTCGGCCGCGCGTAAATCGAGGGTCGTGGCGCAGGCGTCAAGCGTCACTGACGGACTGCGGCGCAGCAGGGAGGTCGACGCCGCGAGGTCTTCGCCGGCGACGGTCGCCGCCCAGGGGTGGTCCGCCGTCGGCAGACGGCTCCCCACCAACGTTCGGGTGGTCAGCCGATAGCGATCGGTTGCGGTCAGCGAGATTCCGTCGGCGTCGACCTCGACGCGTACGCCGCGCAGGACAGCGAAGTCGGGGTCGTCGGCGGTGGAGGTCAAGACTTGATGGACTGCCGCAGCGAGGACCGGGCCAGCGACCGTGCAGAGTGGGTGGCAGGCTGCATCGTCGAGCGAAGCTTTGAGAGTTGTTGCGGCACGGGCGATCTCGTCGGCCTCAGCGTTGACCTTGGCAACCTGCTCGTCGATGAGCTTCGTGGCCTGCTCGGCGGTCGCCTCGAAGAACCGATTGATTGTCGGCAGGGGCATCCCGATTGCACGGAGCCCGCGCAGCCGCGTGGCGCGCGTCAACTGCGACCTGCTGTAGAACCGATACCCAGACGCCGGGTCGACGCGGTGGGGGCGGAGCACGTCGGCGTCGTCGTAGAACCGCAGCGCACTGGTCGTGATTCCGGCGAGCTCGGCGAACGCGCCGATCGACATCAGTTCCGTGTCATTCACTCGAACATCATCGAGTCTCGACCCACTCGAAGGTCAAGGCGGCTCTGGGCCGAGGTGGATCGGCTAGTCGAACCGCTCGATGCTGGTCTCCGCGAGCCGCGACAGTCCTTCACGGATATGCCTGGCCCAGATGCCGCCGATGCCTTCGATGGCTTGCAGGTCTGCGGCCGACGACGCGAGAAGCGCCTGCAGCGTCCCGAAGCTGCGCACGAGGCGGTCGATGTGTGCGAACTGCAAGCGCGAGATGCCCGCGAGAAGGCGGTAGCCGCGAGGACTCATCGCGGTGTCCTGCGCCTCGATCGTCGTCGGGTAACCGAATGCGCCCGCGAGGAGGGAAAGATCGAGGAGGTCGGCGTCGGACAGCGCTTCGATCGCCTCGATGCAACCGCGTACCTCTTCGGTGGTCGCGGGCTCCGGGCTGGCGTAGTAGTCGCGGACCAGCAGTTCACGCATCGTGTCGTTCTCGGCGATGAGCTCTTCGAGCTGCAGGCTGACTTGTCGGCCGTTGACGCCGAGTTCCAGGACGTAGTCGTCGATTTCGGCCGAGACCCGACGCACCATCTCCATGCGTTGGGCTGTCGACATCGCGTCGCGGAGCAGTACGTAATCTTCGATCTCGGCGCGCGACAGCGCAGCGCTGACGTCATCGAGCCGCGCCTTGTAGCGTTCGAGCGTCGAGAGCGCGACGTTGGCGCGCGAGAGGATCGGGTCGGGGCTCTCGACCACCTTGCGGAGTCCGTCGACGTAGACGCTGACGATCGACATCGACGCACTCACCGAGATGACCGGATGCCCGGTCTGGATCGCTGTGCGCTCGGCCGACCGGTGCCTCGTGCCCGACTCCTCTGTCGGAATCGACGGGTCGGGCACGAGTTGGACGTTGGCGCGCACGATCCGCTTACCGTCGGTGGACAGCACCACGGCCCCGTCCATCTTGGCCAGTTCGCGTAGACGTGTCGGGGCGAACTCGACGTCGAGGTGGAACCCGCCGTCGCAGATCTTCTCGACGTCGGAGTCGTGTCCGATGACGATGAGCGCACCGGTGCCGCCGCGCAGGATGCGCTCGAGCCCGTCCCGAAGTCCGGTCCCCGGCGCGACGCGAGCGAGCGTCTCACGCATCAGTTCCGAGCGTGTTCCAGGCTCGGTTCGCGCGGTGTCGCTCATGGCTTGCGTCCCTTCTCGCGGCCGCGAGTGAAGGTCACGGTCCGTCGCAGACTAGGGTAACCGCACGTGAAACGTGACTTCGTGGTGCCCACCGACCTCGACCCGCTGCAACGCCACCCGAAAGCGGCTGCACCTGGGGAGCCGATCCGCATGCACAATCCGCTGTGCTTCGGCTGTGGCGCCGAGTCAACGCAGGGACTGCATCTCGAGGTGCGCGCGGCCGACGGGTTCGCTGTCGAGACGTCGATGCTTGTCGAGCCGCGATTCGAGGGCGGCCCCGGTGTGATCCACGGGGGCATCCTGTCGACGGCGATGGACGAGGTGATGGGGACCGTCCCGCTGCTGATCGGACCGTCCGCTGTCACGGTGCACCTCGAGGTCGACTTCGTCGCCCCGGTCCCGATCGGTTCGACGCTGTACCTGCGGGCCGACATCCTCGGTAGGCAGCGTCGCAAGGTCTACGTCGAGGCCGTCGGCCATCTCGGCGACCCCTCGCAGCCGGTCGTCGTCGGCCACAGCATCTTTGTGACCATCGACGCACGGCAGCACTTCGCCGAGCACGTCGAGAACAGCGCGATGGCCGACGAGTACAAGCAGCGCATGTCGCGCCCGTGATGTCGAATACTCCGTGAGCCTCAGAACGGTGCGCGGGACACATCTCTGATCGTGACCGCGCTGATGGCGTCGGAAATACCCGACACTCGCGTCACCCGGATGCCCTTGGGTAGCGGGTCGTCGGAGCCCGCGGGGATGATCGCGTGCGTGAAGCCCAACCGTTTGGCCTCGGCAACCCGACGTCCGACCGCCGAGACCCGACGAACCTCTCCGGCCAGGCCCACCTCGCCGATCGCGACGGTGGTGCGCGGCGTCGGCTTGTTCGTGACGAAGGAGTTCACCGCGAGCGCGATACCGAGGTCGGCGGCGGGCTCGGTGACCTTCATCCCGCCGACCGTCGACAGATAGATCTCCTTCTCGCCCAGCGGCAACCCTGCCCGACCCTGCAGCACGGCGAGGACCATCGCGGAGCGTGCGGAATCCAGACCGGACACCGCCCGCCGTGGGTTGGCCATCTTGGACTCGGCGAGCAGCGCCTGGATCTCGCCGACGAGCGCGCGCTTGCCGTCCATCGCGACGATCGACGACGATCCGCTCACATCCGAATCATGTTGGTGGACAAAGATTCCCGACGGGTCGGAGACCTGATGGATGCCGTCGGAGCGCTGCTCGAAGCAGCCGACCTCGTCGGCGGAGCCGAACCGGTTCTTGATGCCACGCACCATACGCAACGACGTGTGGCGGTCGCCCTCGAACGACAGCACGACGTCGACGAGATGCTCGAGTGAGCGCGGTCCGGCGACGTTGCCGTCCTTGGTGACATGCCCGACGAGGATGACCGCGATCCCGCGATTCTTGGCCAGCGAGACGAGTGCCGTTGTGACAGCCCTGATCTGCGTGACACCGCCCGTCACGCCGTCGGTTCCGGTCGCGACCATGGTCTGCACCGAGTCGATCACGAGTAGTGACGGGCGGACGGCGTCGACGTGGCCGAGGACCGTGGCGAGGTCGGTTTCGGCTGCGAGATAGACGTTTTCGTGAACCGCGTCGGTACGTTCGGCGCGCAACCGGACCTGCCCTGCCGACTCCTCGCCGGTGAGGTACAGCGCGATACGCCCGCCGCGTGCCCAATGCTTGACCGTTTCGAGAAGCAGCGTCGACTTTCCGACGCCCGGCTCGCCCGCGAGCAGAATCACCGATCCGGGCACGACGCCGCGCCCGAGAACACGATCGAATTCGGCTATGCCCGTGGGGATTGCGTTCGACGACGCCGCGTCGACCTGGGTGATCGGAACAGCCGGACTCGACGGCGCGACAGCGCTGTGCGCGGCGGTCGCGGCGGGAAGTGCGGCCACCTCGTCGACGGTGCCCCACTCGCCGCACTCGGGGCAGCGCCCCACCCACTTCGCGACGGTATGACCGCACGCGGAACAGCGGAACGTCGACTTGGGTTTTGCCACGAATCCGAGCCTAGGTCAGGCCACCGACACGTCTCGGCATGCCAACCGGGATGTGTCGGGAGGGGCCGTGACGCTCACCCATTTCCCTCCCGCTCATTGAATTCAATAAGCCGGAAGGAAGCCGGTGAGCGGGAACCGCGGCCAACGCGAGCGGAGCTGCGAGAGGAGTCAGTTGGGCAGGACGTTCGGTGCGTCTTCGGCGTGCTCGTCGGCCGGTGCCTCGGCCTCGCGGACCTTGTCCTGGCGGGTGAGCAGCGTGCCGGAGTCGACGGGAGTGTCGACGGTGACCGAGCCGACCGGGGAGGTCGAGCCGTTGGCGGCGACCTTCTCGAAGGTGAAGGTCAGCTTGGTGGTCAGCCCGACAGCGACGGACTTTCCGGTGCCGTCGAGAGTCGCGGTCATGCGCTTCTCGTCGGTGATGCTCGAATCCTTGACGAGGGCGGCGGGTTCGCCTGCGCGCAGCGCCTTGCCCGGCTGGAGGTCGTAGCGGTCCTTGAGGGTGACAGTGCCCTGCTCGGCAGTCACGTTGGTGAGCCGGTAGGTGTCGATCTCGCTCTGGTTGGCGATCACCCAGGACAGCTCGAACGGGCCGCCGTTGTCGAAGACCGACGCAGCGTTCTGCGTTGGGTAGATGATCTGCACGTCGCGCAGTTCGATGCTGCCGAGGTTGGCGTTGTTGCCGTTGACGGCGGGCAGCTGATTCGACGTCTGCGAGATCTGCCCGGCGCCGCAGCCGGTCGTCCCGAACGCGATCGCGATTCCGACTGCTGCGATGGCTGTGGCTTCGGCGAACCGACGCACACGACGAGTCGGATGGCTCGACCCACTCCGAGTTGTCCCACTCCGAGTTGCCTCATTCTGCGATGACACAGACACCCGTTCCTCCCAGGTAATCGAAAGGCCGAAATCGCTTGGCGCGAACCCTGCACTACGCAGCGTAGTGGGCGGGCGTGCCAAAAGCCCGACGGGGTACCGGATTGGTATCCGCGAGCCGGATTTCGCGTGCCTCGAACGCGGGCGGGCGGGGCATCGAAAACCCTCTCGCAAGAGGCTGTGGAGCGAGCCCTTGCGCGTTGTCGTCGAGGCTGTTATGGCCTCACCCGCTCACCTGCTGCAACGGTGGAAGTCGGGGTCTCCCGGCCTAGGAGTAGTGCCTTGACCTGCACCGTTGGATGTGACCCAAATGACCCCCGTGCTAGACTGGGCCTACTCGAAAGGGGCACGGAACATTGAATTTCAAAGTTGGCGACACCGTTGTCTACCCCCATCACGGTGCTGCCCGGGTCGAAGACATCGTTACCCGGACCATCAAAGGTGAGCAGATCGAATACCTCGTTCTGAAGGTTGCCGATGGTGATATGACAGTCCAGATTCCCTCGACGAAGCTCGAGTATGTCGGCGTCCGAGACGTCGTCGGTGAAGAGGGACTCGACCAGGTGTTCCAGGTGCTGCGGGCGCCCCACACCGAGGAGCCCACCAACTGGGCCCGCCGTTTCAAGGCCAATCAGGAGAAGCTGATCTCCGGCGACATCATCAAGGTCGCCGAGATCGTGCGCGACCTGTGGCGCCGCGAGCAGGATCGTGGCTTGTCCGCCGGCGAGAAGCGCATGCTGACCCGCGCCCGTCGCGTGTTGGTCGACGAGCTCTCGCTCGCACAGAACACCGACGACGAGAGGGCCACCAGCATCCTCGACGAGGTGCTGGCCGCGGCGTCTTGACGCTGACCGGCTACTGATCGACGTGGCCCAAGGGACCAAGCCGACATTCGGCGGACCGTTGACCAGCGTCATCATCCCTGCGGCAGGTTCGGGTACCCGACTCGGACTCGACCAGCCCAAGGCATTCGTCGACCTCGGCGGATCGACGATCCTCGAGCGTTGTGTCGACGGCGTCCTCGACGCTGACATCAACGCCGAGGTCGTCGTGGTCGTTCCCGCAGATCTCGTCGAGCATGCCGCAGCGCTCGTTCCGTCGGCAGTTGTTGTTGCCGGTGGTGCGCACCGTTCCGAATCGGTGCGTGCCGGTATCGCCGTGAGTGGCAACGCCGACATCGTGCTCGTGCACGACGCCGCGCGCCCGTTCACACCTCCCCGCGTTTTTCGCGCAGTCGTCGACGCCGTACTCGCCGGCCATCGCGCTGTGGTGCCCGGACTGCCGGTGGCCGACACGCTCAAACGCGTCGACGCTTCCGGCCGAGTCCTCGACACTGTCGACCGCGAACCACTTCGCGCCATTCAGACGCCACAGGGTTTCACCCGCGACGCGCTGATCGCAGCGCATGCGGACGACTCCGGCCTTGCCACCGACGACGCCGGACTCGCCGAGCGCATCGGCATCGACGTCCACGTCGTCGCGGGCGACCCGCTGGCCTTCAAGATCACCACGCCGTGGGACCTACGCATCGCGCGCGATCTGGTGCAAGAGGTCGCACGATCACACAGCGCCCGGTGAGCGGGCAGCACCGATGACAGCAGGAGTTCCTCGATGAGAGTCGGCATCGGCACCGACGCCCACGCGCTCGACCCGACCGTTCCGTGTTGGATGGTCGGGCTGTTCTTTCCCGACACGCCCGGATGTGCCGGGCATTCCGACGGCGACGTCGGTGCGCACGCGCTGTGCGACGCCCTGCTGTCGGCGGCAGGGCTCGGCGACGTCGGGTCCGTATTCGGTACCGGACGGCCCGAATGGGACGGCGTCTCGGGCGTGACGATGCTCGCGCACGTCTCCCAACTGCTCGCCGACGACGGGTTCGTCGTGGTCAACGCCGCTGTACAGGTGATCGGGAACACACCCAAGATCGGTCCGCGACGTGCGGAAGCGCAGCAGGTCCTCGGCGACGCACTCGGCGCTCCGGTCTCGGTGTCGGCGACGACAACCGACGGCCTCGGGATGACCGGCCGCGGCGAGGGAGTGGCTGCAGTGGCGACGGCGCTGGTGACCGAGGCGGTTCCGACGTCGGGCGACCGGTAGAATCGCACGTCGTGACCTTGCGCCTACATGACACCGCTGCTCGAGAGGTGCGCGACTTCGTGTCGCTGCACCCCGGCCGAGTGACGATCTATCTGTGTGGCGCAACCGTGCAGGGCGTTCCCCACATCGGTCACGTGCGCAGCGGCATCGCGTTCGACGTGTTGCGCCGCTGGCTGGAGTACAAGGGCGACGACGTCCTGTTCGTCCGCAACGTCACCGACATCGACGACAAGATCCTGCGCAAGGCCGCCGAAGCGGAGCGGCCGTGGTGGGAGTGGGCCGCGACGCACGAGCGCGAGTTCTCGAAGGCGTACGACGCACTCGGGGTGCAGCCGCCGTCGGCCGAACCGCGCGCGACCGGCTTCGTGACGCAGATGGTCGAGTACATGGAGCGACTCATCGCGCGCGGACACGCCTACGCGTCGGACGGCAATGTCTACTTCGACGTCCGGAGCCTCCCCGATTACGGCGCGCTGTCGGGACAGAAGCTCGACGACATGCACCAGGGCGAGAGTGCGGGCACCGGCAAACGCAACCCGCAGGACTTCACCCTCTGGAAGGCCGCGAAACCAGGCGAGCCGTCGTGGCCGACGCCGTGGGGTCCGGGACGGCCCGGCTGGCATCTCGAATGCTCGGCGATGGCGACGTCGTTGCTCGGTCCCGAGTTCGACATCCATTGCGGTGGAATGGATTTGATCTTCCCGCACCACGAGAACGAGATCGCGCAGGCGCACGGCGCGGGCGATCCGTTCGCCCGGTACTGGCTGCACAACGGCTGGGTGACCATGGGTGGCGAGAAGATGAGCAAGTCGCTCGGCAACGTCGTATCCATCCCGGCGATGCTGCAGCGCGTACGGGCCGTCGAACTGCGCTATTACCTCGGAAGTGCGCACTATCGGTCGATGCTCGAGTACTCCGACGGCGCGCTCACCGAGGCTGCTGCGGGATATCGGCGTATCGAATCCTTTGTGGGACGGGTTGTTTCGCGCGTGGGACAGGTGGCCGTCGGACAGGTGCACCCCGACTTCGCCGCGGCGCTCGACGACGATCTCGGCGTGCCCGCCGCGTTGGCGACGATCCACAACGTCGTGCGCGAGGGCAACACCGCTCTCGAAGCGGGCGACGGTGCCGCCGCGCTTGCCGCGGCAGAGTCGGTGCGCGCGATGATGGGTGTGCTCGGCGTCGATCCTCTCGACGAGCATTGGTTGGAAGGCTCCGACGAGACCGATGCGATGTCGGCGCTCGACGTACTGGTGCACGCGGAACTCGGTCGGCGCGCACAGGCGCGTGCCGACAAGGACTGGGCGACGGCCGATGCTGTGCGAGATCGCATGTCGGAGGCCGGTATCGAGGTCACCGACACCCCAGACGGCCCCACCTGGGCGCTCAAGGGCAAGTAAGCAATTCAAGCGGACGGGACGACAACGATGGCCGGAAACTCCAAACGCCGTGGCGCAGTGCGCAAATCGGGCAGTAAGAAGGGGCAAACCGTCGGCTCCGGTGGGCAGCGTCGACGCGGTCTCGAAGGCCGTGGCGCGACACCCAAGGCCGTTGACCGTCCGTACCATGCCGCGCACAAGAAGGCGAAGGCTGCCGGGAAAAGCGTTGCGGGACGGCCCAATCCGCGCCGCAAAGACGACGGCCCCGAGTACGTGCTCGGCCGCAACCCGGTACTGGAGTGTCTGCGCGCGGGCGTTCCCGCGACGGCCCTCTACATTGCGGTCAACAGCGAACCCGACGACCGCGTCGCCGAATCGGTGAAACTCGCAGCGGACAAGGGCATCGCGATCCTCGAGGTCGGCAAGCCAGAACTCGACCGCATGTCGGCGAATGGACTGCATCAGGGTATCGCGCTGCAGGTGCCCGAGTACCAGTACGCGCACCCCGACGACCTCATGCGCGATGCCATGGAGTCGGGCACCCCGCCGCTGCTGGTAGCGCTCGACAACATCACCGACCCGCGCAATCTCGGCGCGGTGATCCGTTCGGTCGCCGCGTTCGGTGGGCACGGCGTGTTGATTCCGGCGCGCCGCAGCGCGAGTGTCACCGCGGTCGCGTGGCGAACCAGTGCAGGCGCGGCCGCGCGGCTGCCGGTCGCGCAGGCGCCGAATCTGACCCGCACGCTCAAGGAATGGGCCGAGACCGGCGCGCAGATCGTCGGCCTCGACACCGAGGGCGACGTGACGCTCGACGACTACGACGGCACCGGGCCGACCGTGATCGTCGTGGGCTCGGAGGGCAAGGGGTTGTCGCGGCTCGTGCGCGAGACGTGCGACTCGATCCTCTCGATTCCGATGGCGGGCGACGTCGAAAGCCTCAACGCGTCGGTCGCCGCTGGTGTGGTTCTCGCCGAGTTCGCGCGCCAGCGCCGTCAGCAGTAGCCCCGTCAGTAATGGCCCCTGTCAGCAGTAGCCCGACAGCACGCATCGCATCGGACCTGTGTGACCGTGGTCTCCCGACGTTCGTTAGGTTGGGGCAATGACGTTGATCGACACCATCGTGACCACGACCGACGGATTGGTCGGGGGCCGCAGGGGAAGGCGCGCTCGACGCGGAACCATCAGCTGGAAGGGCATCCCGTTTGCGACTCCTCCTGTCGGCGAGGGCCGCTTCCGTGACGCCCAGCCGGTGGCGCCGTGGCCTGGCGTGCGCGACTGCACGGCATTCGGCAATGCCGCCGTTCAGGAACGTCGATTCACGGCGACCGGTCCCGGCCGCTACGCCCCGACCAGCGAAGACTGCCTGACACTCAACGTCTTCTCTCCCGAGGAGCAGTCGTCGACGCCGCGCCCGGTGATGGTCTTCATCCACGGCGGCGCATACATCCTCGGCACCGCGGCGACTCCGCTCTACGACGGCTCGGCGCTCGCACGCACGCAGGACGTCGTCGTCGTCACCGTGCAGTACCGCTTCGGGGCGTTCGGGATGCTCGATTTCAGCGGGTATTCGACGCCGGATCGCACCTTCGACGAGAACCCGGGCCTGTCGGACATGCTCGCCGCGCTGCGCTGGGTACAGCGCAACATCGCGGCATTCGGCGGCGACCCGGACAACACGACGGTGTTCGGCGAGAGTGCGGGCGGATCGGCGGTGCTGACGCTGCTCGCGACGCCGGAAGCCAAGGGTTTGTTCGCGCGCGCGATCGCCGAGAGCCCCGCACCCGAACTCGTCGTGAGCAAGCCGAGCGCGACAACGTTTGCCGACGAGTTCCTGCGCCTGCTGCGCGACCCGGAGCGTCGCAGCGCAGACCTCGACGACCGCGGTGACCCGATCGATCCCGTCGCTGCGCGCGCACTCCTCGACGGCGCGAGCACCGAGGACATCTTCCGGGCGAGCAATCGGCTGATGCGCTTCGCCTCCAGGGCGCAGACCCCGGAACCGGTACCGTTCGCACCCGTCGCGGGCAGCGCGCTGCTGCCGAAACTACCGGTCGACGCGGCGCGAGCAGGCGAAACACATGCGGTTCCGCTGATCGTCGGCGGCAACCGGGACGAGGGCAAACTCTTCGAGAAGCTGTGGAACATGCTTCCCGACGCCGAGCGCATGCTCCTGCGCGTCGAGGACGAGGGTGCCCGCGAGCAGATCTCCGCGCTCTATGCGGGTCCGGGCGAACGGCTGAGACTGTCGGCCGACGCGACCTTCTGGGCCCCAGCGGTGGCCTACGCCGACGGGCACAGTCGGGTCGCGCCGACCTACACCTACCGCTACGACTTCTTCACCAAGGTGCTCGACAAGCTCGGCGTCGGAGCGACGCACGCGACCGAACTGTTCGCGGTGTTCGGTGCCTACCGCTCGGCTCTCGGTGCACCGCTGAGCGTCGGGGACTGGCGTGCCGTGGCGCGTGTGACCGCCGACGTGCAGTCGAGGTGGGGAGCCTTCGCGCGCACCGGCGTCCCCGGCGACGACTGGCCGCGCTACTTCGAGGACGACCGCGAGATCCTGGTCATCGACCGGAGCGATCACGTCGAAGCCGATCCCGACGGCGAACGCAGACTCGCGTGGCATCGGGGGACCGGCCTGATCGTCGACGATGGCCTGATCGAGTCAGAGTTCGACGCTGCTCGGGGGATCTGACGCCAGGTAGGTCAGCACCAGCGGGTTGAACAGGTGCGGCGACTCCAGCGGCAGGATGTGCGTTCCGGGGAGGACGGCGAGCCGTCCTTTCGGCAGGGTCGCGGCAAGGTCGACGGCGTGCTCGACACGCACGATGCCGCAGTCAGCGGCGATGACGAGGGTCGGGGCTGCCACCGACGCGAAGTCGGTGCTCTCGAAATCCGGCTCGAAGCGCAGCATCGCGACGGTCTTGTCGAAGACGACGTCGGATTCCGCGTCGTCGTGCAAAAAGCTGTCCCGTAGGCACGCGACGACTCCCTCGTCGTCCTCGTCGAAGCGGTCGGTCAGTGCGGAAACCGTGAGTCCGCGACGATTGACGTAGCTACCCGTCATCACGATTCTGGCGACGAGGTCGGGCCGACGTTGCGCGATCATCAACGCGATCACGCCACCGTCACTCCAGCCGACGATGTTCGCGGGGCAGCGCACGACGTTCTCCAGGTAGGCGATGACCTGGTCGGCCATCGACGCGAACGTGTAGGGGCGGGGATAGTCGGGACTGTGGCCGTGGCCGCTGCGCTCGGGCACGAACAGGCGCAGGCCTGCGTCGGTGAAATCGCCGAACTGTGCGCCCCAGCTCGACGCCGACGAGAACGAGCCGTGCAGGAGCACGGTGGGCGGACCCATCGGGTCGCCACCTTGAAAATGCCACAGCAGATCGCCGTTGATGTCGACGAATGTGCCCCCGTCGACGCGGTCACCCACACTCGGCGGGACGTTGCGGAAGTGCGTGTCGATCATCCGCTCGATTCTCCGGCCAACCCTCCCAGGCGGCGACAACTGCCGTTGAACATGCGGCCCATGCTTCCAGAAGCTGCGGGGGGTTTGGACACGGAAAGGCCTCGAAACTGCAACGGCGGCACACATGCTGCAGGTCGCCGGTCCCGACGCTGACACGCTGATATGCGTTCGCTGACAGCCAGATCAGAGCAGCATTAGCCTCGAACGTGCAAGTGCTTCCGGCAAGATTATTCAGGCGAGACAGGTGGAGTTCCCGTCACGGGGGATTGGGTGTGCAGAGTGGGCATGTGCCGTCGCATTGTGGTGATCGCCGCGGCATTGTGTGCCGTGCTGTCGTTGTCCGGGGTCGGCGACGCGTTGGCAGCGCAGGGCGATACGCCACCGCCGCTGGGTCTGTGGTCCATCGGGGCGGCTTCCGATATCACCTTCGCGGGCCAGCAGTCGCAGGTCAGTTTGTCGATTCCGGTGCCGCAGAACCTGGCGCCGGACAAACTGCGCGGGTTCACCGACGTGCCGCCGTTCGTCACCGGCGGGACGGTCGATGTAGTGCAGGGTGACCGGGTGATCTCGCGGACGCCGATCAATCCGGCGCCGAACTCGCCGATCGAACTGTCGCTGGCGGGCGTACGAGTGGCCCGCAATGCCGCCGACATCACGCTGCGGGCGTATCTGACGGTGAGCGGAATCTGCCAGTTCGACCCGGACAACGCCTTCCGCATCCGCGACACCACGCTCTCGTTCACCGGGCGCGAGGCGATCCCGCGTAGCGTCGCCGAGTTCCTTCCCCCAATCCTGCGCAAACTCACCGTCTTCGTGCCGCAGCAGCCGACGACCGCCGAGGCGTCGGCCGCGGTCGGTCTGGCGACATCGGTCGCGTCGAACTACGGCACGGCCGACTTCGACATCGACGTCGCATCCCTGGGTGCGGGCTCGCTCGTGCCGAGCGGTCAACCGGATTCGCTCGAACGTCAGATCGTGATCAGCAGTGCGGCGCCCGCCGGGCTGAGTGTCGAGAACCAGAACGGTGCCGCCTACCTCGTGATCGGTGGTCCGGCCAACGAGCTGACGAACCAGGCGCGAGCTCTGACCTCGAATCTGTCGGCGATCGCGCAGAGTTCCTCCGCGGTAGCCGGTCCGCTGCACGACGCCCCGCAGTTGACCCCCGAGGTGCAGACGTTGGCTGATCTGGGCATCACCGATCAGATCGTCACGTCGTCGGCGTGGCCGTCGATCACACTCGGGATCGACCAGACCCGCCTGGGCAGGCCGTCGAAGGACATCCGTGTGCAGCTCATCGGGACGGCGACACCGGCGGCAAACGGATCGTCGCCGGTGGTGTCGGTGCGGCTCGGTGATCGTGTCATCGCGACGATCAAGCCCGACGGTTCGGGCGCGTTCAACCAGTGGGTCGACCTGCCCAACAATGCGTTGAGCAGGTACAACGGGTTGATCGTCACGCTCGAACGGGGCGACGTCAAAGAGGGCTGCGGCAACGGAACCCGCGGGTCGCTGAGCGTCTCGGCGGCCGGCGAGATACGAAGTTCGCCTGCTGATCCGCCAGTCCCGGCAGGGCTGGGGTCACTGCCGCAGGCGCTGATGCCGCGCACACAACTCGCGTGGACCAAGGGCGACGTCCCCGACGTCGCGCGTGCGGTCTCGATCATGACGACGATGCAGCGGTTGTCCGCGGTGCCGCTCGGCGTCGACGTGGTGTCGATGTCCGACGCCGCGTCGTCGACACAGCCCGCGGTCCTGATCGCCGCCGACGGGCAGGGGCTCCCCGATGGCGTCGCGCTGCCGGTGACGCAGAAGTCGGGGACGGTCACCGTGCATTCGTCGTCGGGCGCCGAATCGAAGGTCACGCTGAATCCGCAGGTGCAGTTCGGCTCGCTGCAGGTGACGCGGTCCGACGACCGCAGCATGCTGGTCGCGAGCTCGACCAACGATGCCGCCGACCTCGACGACCTCCTGCGCTGGTTCACCGGCAACGCCTCGGACGCGTCCGGCGACGCCGCGCTGAAGATCTCGGGGCGCGACCCGATCACCGTCGACGCCAACGCAGTCGCGCACGACGAGACGTCGAACGATCATCCGCTCGGGTGGCTCGTCGTCGTGGCGGTGATTCTGGGAGCCGTGATCCTGTTCCTGATCGTCGCCGCAGGACTCAAGCTGCTACGGCGTCGACACACCGGTGACGACAGCGCGCAATGACCGTCACCGAGGCACCCGCGGATTCCTCCGGCGCGTCGTCGGAGGAATCGCGGAGCGCGGGTAGGTCGATTGTCTCGCGGCTGCTGATCAGGTGGCTGCTGCTGGTCGCGGCGATGGTTGTCGGCTACTGGCACAACATCGGGCAGTGGTACCGCGAGATCTTCGTGTACGGGTCGGATCTGAGTTACATCCTCGTGGTGGTCGTCCTGGTCGTGATGGCCGCGTACGGGGTCACGTTGCGCCGCCACGAGGAGCGGGCGATCCGCGATCGTCAGACCGACATCATCGTCGGTGTCATCGTGATGCTGCTGTCGTTCTGCTTCGACGGCGCGCTGACCAACCGGTTCACCGGTGCGCTGTATCTGCTGACGCACCTCGACATCCTCGGCTTGCTGACGTTCTTCTTCGGTGGTGCGGTCCTGATGTTCGGGCTGCGGCCGACGATGCGCTACCACTGGGTGTGGCTGTTCGGACTGGTGACGTTTCCGATCGTGTACCGGGTCGCGTTGCTGAGTATCGGTGGCAACGAGCTGTCCGCGGGTCTGGTGATGACGGTGTTCGGCGCGATGGCCGCGGCGATCGCGATCGGTCGCGATCGACGGTCGGCTCTGATCGGCTTCGTTGCGGCGGTCGTGCTCGGCGTCGTGATCGTCGTGGTTGTCCACATCCTGCATCCCGACGCCCCGCTGTTCGCGTTTCAGGCACTCCCCGCGGTTGGCAGCGTCTTCGTCGTCGGGTTGATCGCGTACCTGCGTCGACGGCGGCACACGACGTCGCGTCCGTTCGACCGCCCGCTGTACGAGCCGGGCGTCGAGACGGTCAAGGCGGGCGCGATCTCGGTGCTCGTGGTCAGTGCTCTCATCACGCTGCTCCTGCCGTTTCAGCGAGTGGTTGCCACGCCGGTGACGACGATCGCGGGATTGTCGACACAGGCACCATTGGCGGTGCCACCCGAGTGGCGCCAGGATGGGCCGACGCTGCGCTACGACTTCGCCGACAACCTCTACGGACGCGGTGCGCAGTTTGCGCGACAGAGTCTGATCCAGCAATCCGGGGATATCGCATTCGACAAGGAGGCTCGCCCGCGCAAGGTGGTCGTCGACACGATCGAAACGCTTCACCCGCTGCGGTTCGACCTCTATCCGCAGACCTTCACCTACAATCTTTCGGGCAATCGCTTCTCGGATTCGGCCAATGTGGTGCTGCCGCATGGCATCCCAGCGGTCCTCGAGGTAATCCTCGACGACAAGAGGTACCTCACCTACACCCTGCTCACCTGGCTCTGGGGCGACGGCGAGCACGCACAGCAGGTGTCGGTGTGGTCGGTCGACAACCACGAGCCGAACGCCTACTTCCCGCAACCCACCCTGACGATCGCGACGAATCTGCGTGCGCTGATCGACGTCACCTTCCGGGGCAACGCGGTGATCCGCGACGACCGGCCTGATTTCAAGGACCGGCAGCTGGTACTCGACGCCGGGCGCGACATCGTCAACGAACAACTGTCCGGCGTACGGCGGGAGGATCAACCATGACCGAATCCGCCTCGGAGCAACCGACATTCGCCTCGCCGGACACAAAAGAAGAAGTCGACGAACTGCTTTCGGACGAGAAGTACCGCACGGCAGCGCTCGACGACGCGATCAACCGGCTGCGTCGTGAAGATCCGATGATGACCGCGTCGGTAGCGTTCAGCCGGACGCAGAAGATCATCGGTGCCGTCGTGATCGCCGTCATCGTCGTGGGGTTCGTGTTCTGGCCGATCGGCACCGCGGCCACGCTCGTATCGATCGCGACGGTGATCTACATCGTCTCGCTCATCGAGCGGCTCAACACATTTCGGCTCGGCCTGGTCAACGGTGCGATCCGGATCTCCGACGAACAAGCGCGCGCGATCGCCGACGACGACCTGCCGAAGTACACCGTGCTGGTTCCCGCATACGGTGAGCCGGAGGTCGTCGGGCAGTTGATCGAGGCGATGGAATCGTTCGAATACCCGCAGGAGAAGCTGCAGGTATTGCTCCTGCTCGAGGAGGACGACGCACCGACGATCGAGGCCGCCCATGCGGTCGACTCGTCGCCCATCATCACCTCTGTGCTCACACCGCCGGGCGATCCGCGGACCAAACCGAAAGCCTGCAACTACGGGTTGCATTTCGCCACAGGCGATATCGTCACCATCTTCGACGCGGAGGATCACCCAGACCCGCTCCAGTTGCGCAGAGTGGTGGCGACGTTTCGTGAACTCGACGACGATTCCGTCATCTGCGTGCAGGGCAAGCTGAGCTTCTACAACGTCACCGACAACGTTCTCACACAATGGTTTACCGCCGACTACGGCATCTGGTTCGGCTACCTGTTGCCGGGTCTGATGGTCAGCAAGGCGACGATTCCGTTGGGCGGGACGTCGAATCACTTCCGCAAGGACATGCTCATCGAGCTCGGTGCGTGGGATCCGTTCAACGTCACCGAGGACGCCGATCTCGGGGTGCGCATCGCGGGCGAGGGGTACCGCACCGCTGTGCTCGACTCGGTCACGCTCGAAGAAGCAAATGTGGACGGTATCAACTGGATTCGCCAGCGGTCGCGTTGGTACAAGGGCTACATGCAGACGTGGCTCGTGCACATGCGCAGGCCCCGACGGCTCTTCCACTTCATGGGGCTGCTCGGCATGATCCGGTTCACCCTGCTGATTGCCGGCACTCCCTTCATCGCGTGTATGAACATGATCTTCTGGCTCATCCTGATCGTGTGGATCGCCGGGCAGCCCGCGTTTGTCGCGGAGCTCTTTCCCGGGCCGATCTATTACCTGTCGCTGATCTCGTTCGTCATCGGTAACAGCGCGGCGATCTACATGACGCTCGTCGCGAATAGGGAGGACGACCGCGGCGAACTGCTCTGGTCGGGGCTCATCGTCCCGTTCTACTGGGTGATGATGAGCATCGCGGCGATCAAGGGCATGTGGCAGTTGCTGTTTCGACCGTCGTACTGGGAGAAGACCGCCCACGGACTCACCTCCGACGCCAGTCCGTCCGATACTGCTGAGACGTCTCCCGCTTCTGAGACGACGTCGGATGCATCGGCTTCGTCGGGTAGGTCTTCGTCGGGTACGGCTTCGTCGACGCAGGCGGCTCAATGACCCGTCGATCCGTCGCGCTGTGGCTTGTCGTGTGGCTGGCCTACCTGGCTTTCGGTGTGTACCTGGCCGTCGGCGTGCACGCCTACTTCGGCGACTCGCTGTCCAGGGTGCAAGCCGCGCAGAGTGTGCTGTTCAGTCGGGATCCGCACTTGGCCGCAATAGGATTCATCTTCACGCCGCTGACGGCGCTCGTGCAGCTACCGCTCACCGCGTTGTCGGTGTGGTGGCCGCAGATGACGACCGACGCGTTGTCGGCGGCGATCATGTCGTCGGCATTCATGGCGGGCGCCGTGGTGCAGGTGTCGGGGGTGGCGCGCGACAGAGCACTGCCGACTGCGATGACCGTCATCGTGACGCTCGTGTTCGCGCTCAACCCCATGATCGTCCTGTACGCGGCCAATGGGATGAGCGAGGCGCCGTACATCTTCTTCCTCGCGTGGGCGGTCCGGCGGCTGATCCGGTGGGTCGACACCGACGACGTACACGAATTGATCGTCGCCGGAATCGCTCTCGGCCTCGCCTACCTCACCAGATACGACGGCGCGGTCGCCGCGTTCGTCGCAGGTTGCTTTGTGGCGTTCGTGACCTATCGACGTTCCGACAAGGCGGCCGGGCGCAGGCTGCGAGTGCAGCGGGCGCTGCTCGACGTCGTGCTCGTCGCATCGCCGAGCCTGCTGGCGTTCATCGTGTGGGCACTGACGAGTTGGCTGATCACCGGCCAGGCGTTCGCGCAGTTCACCTCGCAGTACGGCAACTCCGCGATCATCGATCAATCAGGTGGCACAGGCAGTGCGACCGGCCTTGACGCACTGCGTTTCTCGATCACCGAACTACTCATCCTTGCGCCGCTCTACCTTGTACTGTTCGTGCTCGTCGCGTGGGTGCGTATTCGGCGGCACCGGCTGTATCCGCTGGCGGTACCGGTCCTGATCATCGGTGCGGTGATCGCATTTCAGGTGCTGAGTTACGTTCGTGGAACCACTTTCGGGTTCTTGCGCTTCTACATGACGATCATCCTGTTGGCCGCGGTGACCGCTCTGCTTGCCACCCCGGCGCGTCGTATCGAGCCGTACCGTCGGCTCGGGCCGCGATCGGCACTGCCGCAAGCGAATCCGCGCGCGGGCCGAGGATGGCGGTACGGACTGATCGGCACGGTCGCTGTCCTCGCATTCGTGGTGGGGCTCCCGGTCACCGCGACGGGCATGACGTCGCCGAAGTACGCGCCGCAGGAGTTCGCGTACCGATCTGTCGTTGCGCCCAAACCGGATTCGACGGAGAAGCGCTATCTCGACGAGGAGCGGGTGTTGGGGTCGTTCTCCACTGAGCGGGCGCTCGCAGAGTACCTCGACTCGCTGCATCTGCCGGACGGTAGCGTGCTCACCGACACCGTCTATGGGTTCGCCGTCGTCGTGCAATCCCGACATCCGAAGCAGTTCGTGATCCCGTCAGATCAGGACTTCGACGAGATCTTGAACGAACCCGCCCGCTTCGGCGTGCGGTTTCTGCTGGCGGTGCCGCGCGCGGGCCGCGGGTCGTCGGACGCATTGAACATTCGGTACCCCACGCTGTACGAGAATGGCGATCAGATTTCCACGCTCGTGCTCGAGGCCCGCAATCAGGGAGCCAACATGCCGAACTGGCGTGTGTACGAGGTGAATCCGCGGACGTCGTGAACGTGTGTCAGGAGATTTCGTGCGCAACGACCTGCCACGCGGGGTCGTCGTAGCCGATGTCGAAGGTGCATTCGTCCGTCCGCGGGTCGGGGACGAATGCCCATAGCAGGGCGCCAGCGACCCCGACGGAGCGCAGCGATTCGTACTTGCTGGTGAACTGACGCGCGCGGGCGTCGAGCGACAGACACGACCCTGCTTCGATCCCGATCTCGTTGACCACCAAAGGTTTACCGAGGTTTCTCGCTTGGGCAAGGCGCGCGGGGAGATTGCTGCCACCCGGTGCGATCGCACCGCCCGCGCTGTAGTCGTGGTAGTCGAGAACGTCGAGGCCGGGGGAGGCGGCGACGCGCGCGTAGTCGCCTCCCGTGAGCCCACATTGATCCCCGCCGACGAAGCCCGAGAAGATCGGGTGGGTGGGGTCGATGGCCCGGATGCGTTGGCCGACTTCGTCGAAGAATGTACGCAGAACCGCCGCGCCGTTGGCCGGACAGGTGCGTGTCTGCCAGGCACATCCGGTAGCTCCGCAGTTGCTCGCCTCGGACTCACCGACAGGCTCCCAGCCCGCGAGCGTCGGTTCGTCGCGCCAGCGCTTAATTGCGGTCGACAGCCAGTCGGAGAAGGTCATTCCCGCGGCGATTTCGGTTGTGTGCCAACCGCTCTGATACCACGAACGCTCTTTGAACTTCTCGTTCTCACATGCGCCGGAGCTTCCGGTCAGCACCGGCA
This sequence comes from Gordonia sp. 852002-51296_SCH5728562-b, assembly GCF_001665475.1. Lineage (NCBI taxonomy): Bacteria > Bacillati > Actinomycetota > Actinomycetes > Mycobacteriales > Gordoniaceae > Gordonia > Gordonia sp. 852002-51296_SCH5728562-b. Next base: position 42,734 of record NZ_LZMI01000132.1, read on the forward strand.
GAATCATCTGGTTGTGCCGTTTGGCGGCAGCGAAGACGGCGTCGAGCCGTGAAAGGTTGTTCTTGCCGGTCTTCTTGTCGACGACGAACGCCGAGTAGAGGTTGAACCGGGTGAGCGCGCGTGGTGGGAGCTTGCCGAAGTACTCGTCGAGGTCGACCTGCGCGCCGCATCCGACGTTGATCGCCCAGTCGGTGCCGAGCTGGTAGCTGTTGAACCCGGCGGGAAACCAGGTGCGTCCGTCGAGCACGAGGCCCGTTTCTGTCGTCGACACCCTGCCGGTGAAATCGTGGTCAGCGGACTGGGCCGTCGACGACTCGTCGAGCGCCTTGGGAGCAGGTTCGCCGCACGCTGCGGCGATGACCATGACCACCGCAGCGATCACACAGAATCGGAGTGCGTGCCGGAAGGTCACGCATCGAACCCTACTCCGCCGACTACCGTCGAAGCGGTGAGAACATTCCGGACGACGCGTGCCCTCGTGCTCCCGATGGTGGTGCTCTCGTTCGCGCTACTGACCGGCTGCGGCGCGGACTCGACGTCGAACGCGGAACCGAGCGGCTCGACGCCGAGTGTGTCGGGGTCTGGGGCTGTGGCGAGTCCGTCTCAGTCCGGGCCCGACGCGGTGTCTGGAGCTGAGTCTGGGGCACCGTCAGCGTCTGCGGTCCTCGATCCGGCGCACCCGCCGCCATACGTCGACCACGTCGCGTGGGCGAGCACGGCCGTCGGGCCGAGTCTGCAGATCTACCCCACGTCCGACGGCCGCGCGAGCATCGCCGACGACGGCGCGGAGGTCGCCTGGCGCGAGGTGCTCGCGCTGGCCCCCGATGCCGACACCCCCGGCATGAAAGCGCAATTCGTGTGCCACTGGAACTTCGCCCGCGCCGTCGACCCGAACAAGCCGAGCTGGAACCTCGAACCGCAGCGGCCCGTCGTCGACGACTCCACGATGATCGCCACCCGCTGCAACCCCGGCGGCCCCGAGGAGTGACGGCGCCGCGCGCCGGGGTCCGGGCCGGCGCGGGAAGTGGGGGAAGGGTCGTCGGGCCGTGCAGGAAGTGGGGGAAGGGTCGTGGGGCGGCGCAGGAAGTAGGGGAAGGGTCGTGGGGCGGCGCAGGAAGTAGGGGAAAGGATCCTTCCGCGGGTTGGGTGCGTTTCCTCGAGTTGTTGCTAGGAGAAGGGTGAACATCCCGCGGAAAGAACCCTTCCCCTACTTTCTGCCAGCGGCGCAGGCACCGCCGCGGCGCAGACCGCAGCCGCGCCGACCGCCGCGGCGCAGGCCGCGCCGACCCCCGAACCCGACCCCTACGCCGCGGCGGCGCTGATGGCGCGGCGCGTCGTGTGTTCGCGGCGCGCGCCGATCTGGCGGCAGATCACGTAGATGACGAACGAGATCGTCGTGACGAACACCGACACCGGCAGCTTGGGGGCCAACGACAGGATCAGCCCGCCGACGGCGGCGACCTCGGCGAAGATCACCGACAGCACCATCATCAGTGTGGGGTTGGCGGTCAGGCGGGCCGCGGCGGCGCCGGGGGTGATCATCAGCGACATCACCAGCAGCGCGCCGATGATCTGCACGCCCTGCGCGCAGGCGAGGCCCATCAGGATCGCGAAGATCACCGACAGTGTGCGCATCGGAACGCCGTTCGCCTCCGCGACGCGCGGGTCCATCGACGCGAAGAGCAGCGGCCGGTAGATCACCGCGAGCACTGCGAGCACGACGGCGGTGGTGATCGCGATCGCGGTCAGGCCCTGCACGCCGACGCTGACCACCTGCCCGGTCAGCAGCGCGAAGCCCGTGCCGATCCGACCGTAGAGCGCGAGGAACAGCACGCCGAGACCCAACCCGAACGCCATCACCACGCCGATGACCGAATCACGTTCTCGCGCTTTGTTTCCCAGATAGCCGAACACGCCTGCGGCCACGACGGCGCCGATGATCCCGCCGATGTTCACGCTGATGCCGGCAAGCAGTGCGGCGGCGGCGCCGGTCACCGACAGTTCGCTCGCGCCGTGCACCGCGAACGACATCTGTCGCACGACGATCAGCGGCGCCAGCACGCCGCCGAGTAGTCCGAGCAGCGCCAGCGCCAACATGGCCTGCAGCACGAAGTCGTAGTGCAGCAGGTCCGCGGTCACCGAGAAATCCCAGAAGTCGCTCCAGTGCACGTCGGCGGCAAGCACCGTCTGCCCGGCGGCGAGGTCGGTTGGGGTCGAGCTGATCGTCATGTCGCCGGAAGCCCCTCGGGAGCGGTGCAGTGATGCGCGTCCTCTTCCCCACCGACGACGAGCAGTCGTCCGTTGACCCGCAACACCTCGACGTCGCTGCCGTAGAGCTCCGACAATGTCGCGGTGTTCATCACTTCCTCGGTGGTGCCGATGCGGAATCGGCCGCCGACCAGGTACAGCACGCGATCGACGTAGGGCAGCACGGGGTTGATCTCGTGCGTGACGAATACGACGGCTGTGCCCGCGTCGCGGCGTCGTTTGTCGATGAGTTCGACGACCCGCTCCTGGTTGGCCGGGTCGAGGCTGGCCAGCGGTTCGTCGCAGAGCAGCAGTTCGGGATTGGTGGTCAGGGCTTGGGCGACGCGCAGTCGCTGCTGCTCGCCGCCGGACAGCAGGCCGACGGGTGCGTCGGCGAACTCGGTCGCGTCGACCTCGGCGAGCGCAGCGTCGACCTTCGCTCTGCGCGCACGACGCCCGCGGATGCCGAGACCCCAGTGCGCGCCGTCGACTCCGAATCCGACGAGGTCGCGACCGCGGATCGCCATCGAGTCGGCGTCGTCCGCGTGCTGCTGCGGGATGTATCCGACCTGGTCGGTGACGGTCAGCTCACCCGCCGACAACGGGTACTGATGCAGCAGTGTGCGTAGAAACGACGTCTTGCCCGAGCCGTTGGGGCCGAGGACCGCGACGAACTCGCCGGGCATGATGTCGAGATCGAGATCATCCCAGAGCACCCGCTCACCGAAGGCGAGTCGGGCGTGCCGGAACGATGCGACGGGTTCGCGACCGTCGGGATCGGACCCGCTCACGCCGGCAGTGCCGAGGCGAGCGCAGCGATCTGTTTCTGCTGCCAGTCGATGTAGCTGGTCTGGCCCGCGGGCAGTGTCTCGGTGAACTCCACAACAGGAACGTTGGCAGACTTCGCGATCGACAGCAACGCTTCGGTGACCGCGTCGACGGCCTGGGTGTTGTAGATGAACACCTGCACCTCGTGCTTGCGGAGCAGATCCTCCATCGCGGCGCGGTCGGCGGCCGACGGCGACTGTCCCTCTTCGACGGCCGAGGTGAAGCCTTCCGGGGCAATATCGCGCAGGCCGGCCTCGGTGAGCAGGTACGCGGCGAGCGGCTCGGTCTGCGCGACCTTCGTGCCGTCGTGGGTCTTCTTGATATCGGCGAGAGATCCGCGCAGGCCGTCGATCTTCTCGTTGAACGCCTTGGCGTTGTCGCGGTACGTGGTGGCGTTGGCCTCGTCCTTCTTGGCGAGGTCGTCGGCGAGTTCGGTGGCCACCTGGCCGACGACGGGCAAGTTGTAGAAGACGTGCTCGTTGGTCTCGCCGTGCGCGGAGTGGTCGGTGTCCTCGTGGTGGCCGGTCATCGTGTCGAAGGCGTTGATCACGGAGCCCTTGGCGTTCTGCGACGCCTTCTCCATGTACTCGTCGTAGTGTCCGCCGTTCATCAGCACCACGTCGGCGTCGACGACCTTTGCCGAGTCGGCCGCAGACGGCTCGAACTCGTGCGGATCGCCCGTCGGATCGTTGAACAACACCGTCACCGACGCTTTGTCGCCCGCAACCGCCGACGCGACTGCACCCCACACGTTGGTCGAGGTCACGACGGTCGGTTTGCCGTCGGAGCTGCCGGAGTCGTCGCCAGAACAACCGACAAGTGTCAGTGCCCCGCCGACGGCGAGGGCCGTGGTCAGTGCCAGGACTGCGCGTTTCATCGTTCGCCTACCCGTTTCGCTAATGACAATCGTTACCGAAAGAAGTGTAGGTGATGATCGGCGACGACGCGCTGCGGGGTCAGTTCGCCCGCGTGACCAGCGTCGGCGCGACGAATCGGCGCAGCAGTTCGCGTTCGGCGGCGGCGTCGACCTCCGGTGTGCTCAGCAGCGACACGATCACGCGGACGAGCCAGGCGGCGCGAACCTCGAGGTCGGCGTCGGTGGTACCGGGAACGATGCGCCGCAGGAAACCCGCCGCCACCGCGTCGATGGCGGGGGACAGCTGCGCGAGGCGCCCAGACGTCGCGGCCATGTCGGCGGTGAACCATTGGGACAGAGCAGGATTGGCGCGCACTCCGGCGATCGCTGCCCCGGTGGCGATCAGGAGTTGCTCATCGGGCGCGGCGTCGTCGGGGATGGCCGAGTCGACGTCGCGCGCCACTGTGCGCGCGGCCCGCTCGACGTAGGCGGCCATCAGCTCCTGCTTGCCGGGGAAGTGCCGGTACAGCGTGGCGCGCGAGCATCCCGCCGCATCGGCGATGTCGCGCATGGTGACCTCGCCGACACCGCGCGCGGCGAACAGTTCGGCGGCGGTGTCGAGGATGCGGGTCGCCGCGATCTGCGCGCGGTCGTCCGCGAGCCAGTCGACTCGTGTCTCACTCATCGGCATCTCTGGCGATCATCGGGAGCCGTCCGCGTAGAACGGCACGTACGTGGGGCGTCGAACGTAGTTGCCAGGCGCGTAGGTGATGCCGTCGGTGTCGACGTCGAAGTCGGGGTGGCGGGCGAGCAGTTCGGTCAACGCGACCCTGGCCTGCATCCGCGCTGCCGCCGCGCCGAGACAGTGGTGGTGACCGTGGCTGAACGACAGGATGCGGCGAGGTCTGCGTTCGACGTCGAGGTGCTCGGCGTCGGGACCGAACACCGACTCGTCGCGGTTGGCCGCGGCGTAGCAGAGCAATACCTTGCGGCCGTGCGGCACGGTGACCGGTCCGTCGGGAGTGTCGGTGTAGGTGACCGTGCGCGTGGTGGTGCGTGCGAGTCCCTGCACGGGCGAGGTCAGCCGCAGCAGCTCGTCGACGGCGTCGGGGATCAGGGCAGGGTCGTCGACGAGGCGTCGGCGCTGCTCGGGGTATCCGGAGAGAAGGTCGACGCTGCCGCCGAGCAGGCCGGTCGTCGTGTCGTTGCCGCCGGTGATCATGGTGAACACAAAGGCGAGAATCGACACCATGCCCGCGGGATCGTCGGCGACGCCCGCGTCGACGAGCGCCGAGACCGTGTCATCGCCGGGGTGCGCGCGGCGATGCTCGACCAGTTCGCCGAAGTACGTGAGCAGTTCACTCGTGGCCGCCGCAGCTCCGCTGCCGTTCGACGCCGCAGCTCCGCTGCCGTTCGACGCCGCAGCTCCGCTGCCGTTCGACGCCGCGGGTTCCGGACCGGCCAGGGCGCCGACGATTGCTGCGGTCCAGTCGTCGAAGCGAGTCCAGTCCTCGTCGGGAACTCCGAGGTAGTGGGCGACGACCATGCTCGGCAGTGGCTTGAACAGCTCGCCGACGATGTCGGTGGGACCATCGCCGTCGAGGCGCTCGAGTCGTTCGACGACGAACTCGCGGACGCGCGGTTCGATCGATATCACCTGCCGGGGCGTGAACCCGCGCGCGACGAGCGAGCGGAAGGCCGTGTGCTGCGGCGGGTCCTGCATGACCAGGGGAGGGTTGTCGGCGAGGCCGATCGCCTCCAGTTCGCCGTAGACCACGGTCAATCCCGCTGCCGAGGAGAAGGTGAGTGGGTCCGACGCTGCGGCGAAGACGTCCGCGTGCCGCGTGAGTACCCAGTAGTCGTCGGGGTTCCGCACGTCTCCTGAGTCGTGCGGGCTCTGTGCATCGCCGGTCACGTGGAGAACGGGCGACTCGTGCCGAAGACGCGCGTACATGCCGAACGGATCGCGCCACGTATCGGCGGATCGCAGTTCGAATGAGGCATCGCTGCGAGACACTTGCACTGCCATGTCTCGACAGTGAGGCATTCGGGCATGACTGTCAATGGTGTGATCGCCGGGCAACGCACGTCGTGAGACGGTCGGCCGCAGCCGTCTACCTGCGTTGTTCGGGTGTGCTGAGGATCGTCGACCGTCAGACCTTCTCTACAGTGGAGTAATGAGTTTCAGGGGGCCGCGGCGAGTCGCGCTCGTCTCGGTACACACCTCTCCGCTGGCGCAACCCGGTACGGGCGACGCCGGCGGTATGAATGTGTACGTGTGGCAGACCGCGCAGCGCCTCGCCCGACGTGGCGTCGAGGTGGAGATCTTCACCAGAGCGACATCGTCGTCGGACGCGCCGATCGTCGAGGCCGCGCCCGGCGTAACCGTGCGCAATGTGGTCGCCGGGCCATTCGAAGGCCTCGACAAACGCGATCTTCCGACGCAGCTGTGCGCGTTCACCGCCAGCGTGCTGCGGGCCGAGGCGCAGCAGCGTCCCGGGTACTACGACCTGATTCACTCGCACTACTGGTTGTCGGGGCAGGTCGGCTGGCTCGCGCGGGACCGCTGGGGAGTTCCGCTGGTGCATACCGCGCATACCCTGGCGGCGGTCAAGAACGCCTCACTCGCCGCGGGCGACACCGCGGAGCCGATGCTGCGCGTGGTGGGCGAGCAGCAGGTCGTCGACGAGGCCGATCGCCTCGTCGCGAACACTGAGACCGAGGCGCACGAGCTGGTCTCGATGTATCACGCCGACCCCTCGCGGATCGACATCGTGACGCCCGGCGCCGATTTGGACTGCTACACACCGGGATCGATGGCGCAGGCCCGCGCTGAACTCGGATTGCCCTCTGACGCAACGCTGTTGACGTTCGTCGGACGTATTCAGCCGCTGAAGGCTCCCGACGTACTGCTGCGCGCCGCGGCCCCGCTGATCGAGAGGTCGCGGGGCGGTGATCGTCCCGTGCGGGTGCTCATCGTCGGCGGTCCGTCGGGTTCTGGTCTCGAAACGCCTTCCGCGTTGGTCGATCTCGCCGCCCAACTGGGTATCTCCGACGAGGTGATCTTCCTGTCCCCGCAGCCGTCTGCGAAGTTGGCGCAGGTGTACCGGGCGTCGGATGTGGTTGCGGTGCCCAGCTATTCGGAGTCTTTCGGTCTCGTCGCGATCGAGGCGCAGGCCTGCGGAACGCCCGTGATCGCGGCGGATGTCGGTGGGCTGTCGGTCGCGGTCTCATCGGGACGCAGCGGCGTTCTGGTCAACGGCCACGCCATCGGCGACTGGACCAACGCGCTGGAGAAGATGATCAGCTCTCCGGACGAGCTTGCCGCGATGCGTCGACACGCACGTGCGCACGCCGAGAACTTCTCCTGGGAGCACACCGCGGATGCGTTGCAGGAGAGCTACTCCCGCGCGATGGCCTCGTTCGCCGCGGCGCCCGGTGCGCGGGTGGGCCCGACCGTCGCCGCGCGGCGCGCGTCGAGGCGATGGCGTCGTCGTCATCGCGCGAATGTCTGATCCGAGTATCCAACCGACCCAGCGTCGTCAGGAGCGATAGCGATGAGCCACATCGAGAATCTCGAACTGCTGGAGGAGTCGCTGTCCGAGCGCGACATCCCGTACAGCCGAAAGAGTTCCGGCGGAGCGCAATCCGAACACGTCATCCTCGAACTGCCCGGCGAGAAGAAGCTCAAGACGACGGTCCTGCTGACCGCGGGACCGTACGGGGTGCGCGTCGAGGCATTCGTCTGTCGTCACGCCGATGAGAACCACGAGGCCGTCTATCGCTACCTGCTCAAGCGCAATCGTCGTCTCTACGGGGTTGCCTACACCATCGACAACATCGGCGACATCTATCTGGTGGGTCGAATATCGGTGGACGCGTTGACATCTGACGAGATCGATCGTGTGCTCGGACAGGTTCTCGAGGCCGCGGACGGCGACTTCAACACGCTTCTCGAACTCGGCTTCGCGACGTCGATCCGCCGCGAATGGGCATGGCGTGTCTCGCGAGGCGAGTCGCTGCGCAACCTGCTCGCCTTCGAGCACCTCATCGACAAGGAGTCGCTGCCGCAGCCGGGCGAGCCGCTCGAAGGTCGGTACGAGCCCTCCTCGGTGGTCGACGCCGCGCAGGACGGTCCCGCGGAAGGCGCGCAGCTCGACGAGTGACGGTGCGCGGACCTGCGAAGGAACCGAGAGGGCCGTCACATCGTGGCAACAGCCATTGGTACGATCGATTTGACTGATTTACCAACGGAGGTGCCATGAGCGTCAAGAGTCCCTACCCCGACGTCGAGATCCCGAATGTCAGCGTTTACGAGTACCTGTTCGGCAACATCGCCGACGACGATCTCGACCGCGTCGCGCTCATCGATCCCAAGGCCGACACGAAGACCACATATCGCCAACTGATCGGCCAGATCAACGCTGCAGCAGGCGCTCTCGCGGCTCGCGGCATCGGTGTCGGCGACGTCGTCGGCATTCTCTCGCCGAACATTCCCGCGTTCGCCACCGTCTTCCACGGAGTGCTGCGCGCGGGTGCGACGGCCACGACGATCAACGCGTTGTTCACCGCGCGCGAGATCGCCAAGCAGCTCACCGATTCCGGTGCCAAGATGCTCGTCACCATCTCGCCGATGGCCGCGCAGGCACTCGAGGCTGCCAAGGAAGTCGGGATCGCCGACGACGCCGTGATCATCCTCGACGGTGAGGGCGTCGAGGCGTCGGGGCACCCCAACGCCGCCGACCTGCTCGGCCCCAATCTGCCCGCACCCGACGTCTCATTCGATCCGGCGACGCACGTCGCCGTCCTGCCCTACAGCTCGGGCACTACCGGAAACCCCAAGGGCGTCAAGCTTTCTCACACCAACCTCGTCGCCAACGTCGCGCAGATCGCCCCACTGCAGGGAATGGCGCGCGACGATGTGATCGTCGCGGTGCTGCCGTTCTTCCACATCTACGGCATGACTGTCCTGCTGAATGCCGCGCTGCGCGCGCGGGCGAGCCTCGTCGTGATGGCCAAGTTCGACCTCGTCGAATTCCTGGAGAACATCCAGAACTACAAGGTCACCTATGCGTTCATCGCGCCGCCGGTCGCCGTCGCCCTCGCGAAGCATCCGATCATCGACAACTACGACCTCTCGTCGCTGCACACCATGCTCTCGGGCGCGGCGCCGCTCGACGACGAGCTCGGCAAAGCTGTTGCCAAGCGGCTGAATCTGCACATGCTGCAGGGCTACGGCATGAGTGAGCTCTCGCCGGTCAGCCACCTCATCCCGATCGACTCACAGGACGTACTCGGACTCGACGAGCCGCCGCTCTCGTCCGTCGGCTGGCCAATCCCCAACTCGGAGAACAAGATCGTCGATCCGGCAACGGGTGAAGAGTTCGCGGTGCCGAGCGAGGGAATGTCGGAACCCGGCGAACTGTGGGTCCGCGGACCCAACGTCATGCTCGGCTACCTCAACAACGAGCAGGCGACCGTCGACACCATCGACGCCGAGGGCTTCCTACACACCGGCGACATGGCCCAGCTCGACGCGACCGGTGCGGTCTACATCGTCGACCGCCTCAAGGAGCTCATCAAGTACAAGGGCTACCAGGTGCCGCCCGCCGAGCTGGAGGCGCTGCTGCTCACGCACCCGAAGATCGCCGACACCGCTGTCGTCGGCGTGATCGACGAGGAGTCCGGCGAGGAGATCCCGAAGGCTTTCGTCGTCACGCAGTCCGACGCGGAGCTGACCGAAGCCGACGTCATCGAGTTCGTCGCCGCCAAGGTCGCGCCACACAAGAAGGTGCGCGCCGTCGAATTCATCGATGTCATCCCCAAGTCGGCGTCGGGCAAGATCCTGCGCAAGGATCTCCGCAAGTAGACTCAGATCGCAAGGCAGCGGGCCGCTTTCGGATACTTCCGAGGGCGGCCCGCTGTTGTCGGTGACCCACGGCCGCGTGCGAAGCCCCATGTGCGGCTCCCGCGTGACGCTTCCGTGTGGAAAACTGACTCCCATGAGCAACGGCACCCTGATTCTCATGCGGCACGGCGAGAGCGAATGGAACGCGTCCAACCAGTTCACCGGTTGGGTCGACGTCGCGCTGACCGCCAAGGGTCGCGCGGAGGCGACGCACGCGGGCGAGCTGCTCGTCGAGCACGATTTGTTGCCGGACGTCCTCTACACCTCGCTCCTGCGACGCGCGATCACCACTGCGAACATCGCACTCGACGCCGCCGACCGGATCTGGATTCCCGTCGTCCGCGACTGGCGTCTCAACGAGCGCCACTACGGTGCGCTGCAGGGCCTCAACAAAGCCGACACGCTCGAGAAGTTCGGCGAGGAACAGTTCATGCTGTGGCGTCGCTCGTACGACACCCCGCCGCCGCCGATCGAACCCGACTCGGAGTACAGCCAGACGCACGATCCCCGGTACGCCGACCTCCCCGAGGTACCGCTGACCGAGTGCCTCAAGGATGTCGTCGAGCGACTCATCCCGTACTTCGAATCCGACATCGCCGCCGACCTCAAGGCCGGTAAAACGGTGCTGATCGCCGCGCACGGCAACTCGCTGCGCGCGCTGGTCAAGTACCTCGACGGCATCTCCGACGCCGACATCGCCGCGCTCAACATCCCGACCGGCAACCCGCTGCGCTACGACCTCGACGACAACCTCAAGCCACTCAACCCCGGCGGGACCTACCTCGATCCCGAGGCGGCTGCCGCGGGTGCTGCGGCGGTCGCGGCGCAGGGTAAGAAGTAGTCCGTAACCCAATCGTCATGGGCGGGTTGCTGTGACCGCGGTTACATTGGTTGCATGGCCGATTCTGGAACCCTGCGCATAGTCCACTCGGCACCGCAGGAAAGGTACGAGGCGATCCTCACCGATCCCGAGTCCGATCCTCGCGACGTCGAACCCTCAGAGCATCTCGTCGGGTACCTGGATTACGTGTCCGAGCCCTACCAGGTGATTCTGACTCACACGGTGATCCTCGACGCCTATTCGGGACGGGGATACGCCGGCCAGCTTGTGCGGACCGTTCTCGACGACATCAGGTCTCAGGGCAAGCAGGTCGTGCCGGTCTGTTCGTACGTGCGCCACTACATCGACGAGCACCCCGAGTACGCCGATCTGGTGGCGTCGGTCACCTCCTGAACGTCGGAGACCGCGGTGTCACGTAATGCGGGTGGAACGGTGCGTGAACAGCGGTCGAACTGTCCTGCACTGAGTGTTCCTGCAGTTTGGTGGGCCGTAAGCTGACGTTGTGACCGGTGTATTCGTGGGCGGCGTGACAGTTGCCGTCGCCCTCGTGGCGGCTGTCGTCGTCGGATTCGCGCTCGGTCGTTTCTGGCGCCGTGACGCGATCGCCCGTAACTCGTCCGCCCACACCCGCGACGATGTGCAGCGCACCCTCGACGATGCCGCCGTGGTCCCCGAGATCTCCGACGACCAGCCCAGCTACTCGTTGACTCTCGCCGAACGCCCGCGGGTGGTGCCCGAGAGTGCGGAGCTGCGCGACAGCGATGTGCACGGCACCACCGAGGACGGTCGGATGACCACCGCGGGCCTGCTCGGTCTGATCGTGCGCAACTCCGATACGGCCGTCGCCGTCGTCGACCAATTCCGCGACGTCGTCCTGTACAACCATCGCGCCGTCGAACTGGCCCTCGTGCGCGACAGGCTGCTCGACGACTCGGTCTGGGAGGCGGCGAAAGAGGTCCTCGACACCGAGGCCGAGCGTCGTTTCGATTTCGAACCCCCCGCGTCCGCGTTGGGATTCCTCTCGACGGGGCGCGCACGCGGCAAAACCATCGAATCGGTGAGCTGTGTCGCGCGACTGGTCCGTGAGGGCGAGGAGCGCTACGCCGTTGTCTACGGCGTCGACGACACCGAACATCTGCGCGTCGAAGCCACCCGTCGCGACTTCGTCGCCAACGTCTCGCACGAACTGAAGACACCGGTCGGAGCCATCAGCCTGCTCGCGGAGGCGCTGCTGGAGTCGTCCGACGACTCGGATTCGGTGCAGCACTTCGGTAATCGTGTGGTCGCGGAGGCCACGCGCATGGGCAACATGGTCACCGAACTGCTCGCGCTATCGCGACTGCAGGAGGGTGAGACTGCTGATTTCTCGCTCGTCGACGTCGATGCACTGATCGACGAAGCGATCGAATCAGCGGGCGTGGCTGCCGAAGCGGCGTCGATCTCGCTGCGCGCCGACGCCGCAGCAGACCTGACGGTGCGTGGTGACCGCATGCTCTTGTTGACGGCACTGAACAATCTGATCGTCAATGCCATCTCGTACTCGCCGCCACACACGACCGTCTCGGTGAGCAGGCGCGTGACCCGCCACGACGGAAGGCCGATGGTCGCCATCTCCGTCACCGACCGGGGGATCGGGATCGCACCCGCCGACCAGCAGCGAGTCTTCGAGCGCTTCTTCCGTGTCGACAAGGCGCGGTCACGCAGTACCGGCGGCACCGGTTTGGGATTGGCTATCGTCAAGCACGTCGCCGCCAATCACGGTGGAGTCATCTCGCTGTGGAGCAAGCCCGGTACGGGCTCTACGTTCACCCTGTGTATCCCGCAGGACATGAGCACCGAGAGTGTGTGGGACACCGAGATCGCCGACACCGAGATATTCGAACCTACGGCAGTTGTTGCCGTGGTCCAGGGCGAGGCAGTTCAGCCTGCGCCGATCGCACGACCGAAGGAAACCGACAGGTGACTCACGTTCTGATCGTCGAGGACGAGGAATCGCTGGCCGATCCGCTGGCATTCCTGTTGCGCAAGGAGGGATTCGAGGCCACCGTCGTCAACGACGGCGCGGCGGCACTCGGCACCTTCGACCGCGTCAGCCCCGACATCGTTCTGCTCGATCTGATGCTGCCCGGTATGTCCGGCACGGAGATCTGCAAGTCGTTGCGCACGCGGTCGAGCGTGCCGGTGATCATGGTGACCGCACGCGACAGCGAGATCGACAAGGTCGTCGGACTCGAACTCGGTGCCGACGACTATGTCACCAAGCCGTACTCGGCTCGCGAGCTCATCGCCCGAATCCGTGCCGTGCTGCGTCGCGGTGGCGACGGGCTCGACGACGACCTGGCCATCGGCATCCTGGAGGCCGGTCCGGTCCGGATGGACGTCGAACGCCACATCGTCGCCGTCAGCGGTCAGCAGATCACGTTGCCGCTCAAGGAGTTCGACCTCCTCGAGTACCTGCTGCGCAACTCGGGTCGAGTACTCACCCGCGGTCAGCTCATCGACCGCGTGTGGGGTGCCGACTATGTCGGTGACACGAAGACCCTCGACGTGCACGTCAAGCGTCTGCGGTCGAAGATCGAGCCGGATCCGGCCAACCCGAAGCATCTGGTCACCGTGCGCGGACTCGGTTACAAACTCGAGCCCTGACCCGCAGCGGCTCGACGACCGACGCTGCTCAGCCGAGTTCGAACCGGTTGCCACCATGGATCTTGGCTGCGTACATCGCGCGGTCGGCGTCGGCTATGACCGTGGTGATGCGTCCGTCGTCGTCGTTCTCTCCGCCGGCGATTCCGACGCTCGCCGTCACCGCGCCGCCGCTCGCCTCAACGACGGCGCCCACGAGTCGTTCGCCGATGGCAGCACACCGGTCGGCGTCGGGTAACTCGGAGTCGTACTGGGTGGCGAGCACGAACTCGTCGCCACCGAAGCGCGTGATGATGGTGTGACTTTCTGCGGCGAGTCGTACGGCCGCCGCGACGTCCACCAAAATCCGATCTCCGTGTACGTGGCCGTCGATGTCGTTGACGACCTTGAAGTTGTCGAGGTCGACGACCGCGGCGATCCACCGTGAATGGCGGTGCGGCGCAGTCGTTGTCGCGCCTCGAGACGACGCCGCGGCGACGGCCCGGTAGAAACCCCTGCGATTGAGTAAGCCGGTCAGTGAATCGGTCAGTGAGTCGACGGCGCTCCTGCGGACGATGCTGAACCCGATGTGGAGGATGGGCAGCGCCACCACAACGGCCATGACGACCACGGTCGCCTCCGCGGTGGCGATCGGGAGCCACTGCATACCCTGCACGATGCAGCACGTGACGACGGCGGCCACGACGACCACCGCGGTGAAGATGATGTGGCAGAGATTGGCTACGGCGTCGTGGAACAGCGTCATGTAGATGCTCGTCGCCACGAACAGCGACGCCGAGGCGATGCCGAGGAGCAGGTTCTGGTGAGCGAAGATCGTGACGGCGATCACGACATCGGCGATGGCACACAACATCAGGGATTCTGTGCGTGTCGGCCAGTGGAGCAGGAGCCAGCGCACCGTCCACACAAAACAGAGGACGACGACCGCGATCATCGCAGTCGTGCCGACGCCCGGCCACAGCACGCCGTCGGGTCCGAGTAGGGAAAGCACTGCTATCACGCCGTTGAGCACGCCGCCGCCCGCGACGACGGCCTTGGTGAAGCCGATGAGGTTGAGGTAGTCGAAGAAGTCGAGCACCCAACGGTCGTCGGATTGCCTCAGCCACTGGCGAGCAGCATCCCGCACGCCGCGCCCCCCATCGATCTCCATGGGCACATTGTGCAATTCCTGCGGACCGGGTACCACCACTTGCACCCGGTGAGGGCCTCTGATGTGCGATTACCTGCTATTCGCCGGCCTGTTACTCGCCGGGGCGGGCGTGGCTAGCCCAGTTCCTCGTATTTGATGTCGGTCTCGCGGCGGGTCGTCGCGGCTGCGGTGGCGGGATGTACGGCGACGATGCCAAGGCCGTTGCGACGTCGGCACGCTCGCGCGAGTTCGTCGTAGGCGGGTTTGCCGAGCAGTTCTGTCAGTTCCGGGGCGTAGGACTCGAAGACCTGTGTCGCGCCGACGTGGGCGTCGGGCGAACCCGAGCAGTACCACTTGAGGTCGTGGCCGCCCTCGCCCCAGCCGCGGCGATCGAACTCGGTGATGGTGGTCTTGAGGACCTGCGTGCCGTCGGGACGCTCCACCCAGTCCTGCTCGCGCCGGATCGGAAGTTGCCAGCACACATCGGGTTTCACGCTCCACGGCTCGATGCCCTTGCGTAATGCCATCGCGTGCAGTGCACATCCGGGGCCGCGGTCGAAGCCGGGACGATTGAGAAAGATGCACGCGCCCTTGTGCGTTCGCGTCTTGAGTGCGGGTTCGTCGTCGAGGTCTCCCTCTTCGAGATAGCCGCGCTTGCCGAGAGGGTCTTTGCCAGAACCCTTCTCGTAGAACTGCCAGTCGTCAGGGGTGAGCATGGCGACGCTCTTCGCGAGGTGCTTGCGGTCGTCCTTGTCGGTCAGGTAGGCGCCGTGGCTGCAGCAGCCGTCGTCGGGCCTGCCGTCGATGATCCCCTGACAGGCCGGGGTTCCGAAGACACACGTCCAGTGCGACAACAGCCAGGTCAGGTCGGCGTTGATGAGGTGTTCTGGGTCCGCGGGATCGAAGAACTCATACCATTCCCGCGCGAAGTCGAGTGGTACCTCGGGGGCCGGTGAGATCCGTGCGGACGGGGTGGGGCTTGGCACGCGTTCACGGTAGTCGTATCGGCCGCGTGGTGCCTGATCGCGCCCGTGTGTTTCGCCACCCACGCAACCTGGCGAATCGTCGACGCACTACCGTGTATTCGTGCGTTTAGGAGTGCTCGACGTGGGCAGTAACACTGTCCACCTGCTCGTCGTCGATGCCCATCGCGGCGGCCATCCGACACCGATGAGTTCCACCAAGTCGGTGCTGCGGCTCGCCGAACAGATCGACGAGAAGGGCAGGCTCACCGAGCGCGGTGCCCGATCGTTGATCGACTCGGTCGACGAATTCACCCACATTGCCGCGACGTCGGGGTGCGAACAGACGATGGCGTTCGCTACGTCTGCCGTGCGCGACGCAACCAACTCCGACGAGGTGCTCGACCGCGTCGAAGCCAAGACCGGTGTACGGGTGACCGTGTTGAGCGGTCGCGACGAGGCGCGGCTGACCTCGCTGGCCGTGCGGCGCTGGTACGGCTGGAGTGCCGGTCGCATCCTCGCGCTCGACATCGGAGGCGGATCACTGGAGATCTCCAACGGCGTCGACGAAGAACCCGACGTCGCGTTGAGCCTGCCGCTGGGCGCGGGCAGGTTGACCCGCGAGTGGCTGCCCGACGACCCGCCGGACCGTCGACGTATCGGCGTGCTGCGTGACTGGCTCGACGCCGAACTCAGAGACCCCGCGCGCGAACTGCGTGCGGCGGGCAAACCCGACATCGCGGTGGCGACGTCGAAGACGTTCCGATCACTCGCGCGGCTGACCGGCGCGGCGCCGTCGGGAGCCGGATTGCGGGTCAAGCGTCAGCTCACCGCGAGTGGGCTGCGCCAGTTGATCGCCTTCATCTCGCGGATGACCCGCGACGACCGCGCAGAACTCGAGGGCGTCAGCGCCGACCGTGCTGGTCAACTCGTTGCGGGCGCGCTCGTCGCGGAGGCGGCGATGCGGGCGCTGTCGGTCGATACACTGGAGATCTGTCCGTGGGCGTTGCGCGAGGGCGTCATCCTGCGTCGTCTCGACACCGAGCTGGCGGACAACCAAGAACAGATCGGGACGACCCACACTGAAGCGACCCGCACAGGGACGGCGCAGTCGGCGGGTTCGGCACCGGCAACCCAGGGTCTGCGCTAGGCGGCCTGAGGAGGAGAGCGAATTTCGATGGCCAAGCAACCGGGGTCACCCACGGGCGGATCGGACGACTCGGCGTCGGAGTCGAGGCCCATCTCCGTGTCGGAACTGCTCGCACGTCGCGACGCCGCCATCGCCGACGAGGAGCGCGCGAAGCGGCTCACCGAAAACCGGGGCAGGCGCCGCGCCGGGCGCGACGGAGCCGTCTCGGTGTCGGAGCTCACGGGCGAGATCCCGAGGATCACCGACGCCCCGAAGAGCGAAACCCCCAAGGCTCAGGCCCCGAAGATTCAGGCCCCCACGACTCAGGACGCGACGTCCAGCGCACCGAAGTCCGACACCCCTAGTGTCTGGAACTCGCCCGATTCCGCGTCGCATTTCCCGCGCTCGAGCAGCCCGGTCCCGCGGCGCGCAACCGACCGCCGACCGCTGCAGGACTCCGCCGACCCGGCCGGCGCCTCGACCGGCTTCGACGGCGGCGTCTACGACGCACCTCCGCAGACCCGCGACTTCAGCTCAGCTGCCATCGCCGAGCGGGCATCACGCAGCACGCCCGACGGGCGACTGGCGAACGATGACGAGCACGCCAACGCCGTCACGGGCATCATTCCGATCGTGGGCGACGCCGACAACGACACCGACGACGGCGTCCGTCTCGTCGAAGCCGACGACGTCGACGTCGTCGAACTCGATTCGCCGCCGCCCACCCGCACCGGCCGATTCGCGGACGTCATCGACGACGACTTCGACGCATACCGGTCCTTCGCCGAGTACGACGATGACGACGAGAAGCGCGTGACGTCGAAGAAGCGTTCCGACCGACGATCCGGCGACAAGCCCAAGCGCAAGCGCGGGTGGTTCGGCCGCAAGGCCTCCCGCGAGTCCGATTCGGTCGCAGCTGATTCGGTCGAGTCTGATTCGCCCGCCGACGACGATCACCTCAGCGGCACGCCCGCTGCGGCCGCGGTGGTCGAGGAGACCACGGTGATCGGGATCGTCGAGGATGCACGCGATGCGGCCCCGGCCGCCCGCGGATTCGACGACGCAGACGCGCTCGACGACGAACGTTCGTACGGGTACTCGTCGTTCGACAGCATCCGCGAGGATGCCGACGACGACCACCGCGATGCGGCCGACCACGACACAGTCGAACACGATGCGGCCGAACATGATTCGGCCACCCGCGATGCGACGTCTGCGTTCGACGTCGCGGAAACCCGTACCGCCGAGGCGGTCGAGTCGGACTCTCCCGAGACCGTGGGCAGCGACTTCACCGGAGTCGACGAAGACACGGCCGCATCAGTAGCGGACAAGACAGCAGCGGACGAGGAGACAGCCGACAGCGCGGCGGCAACGCTCCGCACCCCGGCGTCCAAGGTTTCCCGATCCGCCAAGGACTCCACCTCCGCGGCCGCGAAGTCCGACGAGAAGCCCGGTGGCTCCGATGACGACCGCTCGCCCGCGAAGGCGTGGCTGTTGGTCATCGGTGAGGCGATCCTCGGGTTGGCGGTCGGTGTCGGATTGTTCTGGGGATTCACCGAACTCTGGCGCTGGAACGTCTACTTCGCGCTGGTGCTCGCGGTGCTGGTGATCTTCGGCATCGTCTCGTTCACGCACGCCGTGCGGCACTCCCGCGATCTGTTCACCACGCTGTTGGCGCTGGGCGTCGGGCTCATCGTGACCATCGGTCCGTTGGTGTTGCTCGCGACGTGAGGATCTGATGATCACTCCTGTAGCCGACATCCCGATCGGGCTGTCGACGGCGTCGGTCTATCCGCAGAACACCGAGGCGGCCTTCGCGTACGCGGCCGAGCTGGGTTTCGACGGCGTCGAACTCATGGTGTGGGGCGAAGCCGTCAGTCAGGACATCTCGCATGTCGAGTACCTGTCCGAGCGATATCAGGTTCCGGTGCTGTCGATCCACGCACCGTGCCTGCTCATCTCGCAGCGCGTGTGGGGTCGCGATCCGCAGGCCAAGCTGGCGCGTGCGGTGTCGGCGGCGGAGGATCTCGGAGCGCCGACCGTCGTCGTGCATCCGCCCTTCCGCTGGCAGCGGGCGTACACCGCCGCATTCGACGACCTCGTGACAGAACTCGAGGAGAACAGCGGTGTCGACGTCGCAGTGGAGAACATGTTCCCGATGCGCGCCGACCGACTCTTCGGCGCGGGTAAGCGCTCGGCGCAACGGTTGAATGCACGCGGGGGAGGGCCGGGACGCGCGGCGTCGGCGTTCGGAAAGTCCACCGACCCGACCGACGACGGGTACGCGCACTACACGCTCGACCTCTCGCACACCGCGACCGCAGGGGTCGACGCGGTCGATCTGTTCGAGCGCATGGGGCCGGCGCTGAGCCACCTCCATCTCGCCGATGGCAGCGGTGCGGCCACCGACGAGCACCTGATTCCGGGAGACGGGTCGCAGCCCTGCGTCGAGGTGTGTCGACGCCTCGCCGCGAGCGATTTCGGCGGGGCGGTCGTGCTCGAGGTCAGCACGGGATCCGCTCGCACCAAACCCGAACGCGCAGCCCTCCTCGGACGCGCCCTCGACTTCGCGCGAACCAACCTTCGACGCGATCCCGTCCGCACAGCACCGATCCAGGAGACCGAAACCGAATGAGCGACAAGATCGCCGGGCTGTTGACCCTGCATCCCACCGAGGGCCCCGGCGATGTGAACTATCACGCGAGTATCGATCCGACGTTCACGATCGGCCCCAAGGTGCACGGCGGAACGATGCAGATGCTGGTCGCCCGCGCGGCGCTGCACGCGTACGACGAGCTCGTCGGGTCAGACGAGTCGATGCCGTCTGCAGCCGACCTCGTGCCCGTCGCCATCGCCAGCGACTACCTCGCAGCACCCGATCCCTCCGACGTCGATATCGCGGTGACTCTGCGCAAACGCGGCCGCACCGTCACGCTGCTGACCGTCGACCTCGCGCAGAACGGACGACTGATGGTGTCGTCGTCGGTCACCCTCGCGCGACCCGACAGCGGCACGCCACATCACTCGGCGCCGTC
Organism: Gordonia sp. 852002-51296_SCH5728562-b; assembly: GCF_001665475.1. Classification (NCBI taxonomy): domain Bacteria; kingdom Bacillati; phylum Actinomycetota; class Actinomycetes; order Mycobacteriales; family Gordoniaceae; genus Gordonia; species Gordonia sp. 852002-51296_SCH5728562-b. The sequence goes on from NZ_LZMI01000132.1 coordinate 62,312, forward strand.
CGCGCTCGACGACCTGCCGGTCGATCCGCAGCCCGGCGGCATCTCCATCGACGGCTCGCCGGTCGGTGAGGTCATGCACCTCGGCGGTGCACTCGACCTCGTGCTCGATCCGACGAGTTTTCCCGTCGCGCGTGGCGAGACCGGTGAACCGGTCGTCCGCGGGTGGACACGTCCCAAGAACACCGAGCCCGACGTCGATTTCGCGGTGCTCGTCTGCGACATCTCGCCCCCGGTGGTGATGAACCTCGCGCTATTCGGCTGGGCGCCGACCGTCCAGCTCACCACCTACATCCGACGACATCCCGCGCCGGGCTGGCTGCGCTTCGCGGCGTCGAGTACCGAGGTCGGACCCGGAATGTTCGAGGAGGACCACCTCGTGGTGGACTCGACGGGCACCGTGGTCGCACAGTCGCGTCAGCTCGCGCTGATACCGCAGCGGCAGAGCTGACCCAGGCGCTGCTGACTTCAGAACCCCGCTGACCGCAGATGTCACGGATGAGAACGAAAGGCATCACGACGTGAGTGAACGGATCGCCGTCATCGGCGGTGGCAAGATCGGTGAGGCACTACTCGCCGGACTCATCGCAGCGGGTCACCAGCCCAAGAACCTGGTCGTGGCCGAGCCCAACGAGGGACGCGCCCGCGAACTCTCCGAGGAGTACGGCGTACTGGTCACCGACGTGCCGACCGCCGTCGAGGGTGCCCAGTACGTCTTCATCGCGGTGAAACCCGACATCGTCGACGCCGTGCTGCGCCAACTCGCGCGGGTCGACGACGACGGCGAATCCGAGCGCGTCACCATCAGCCTCGCAGCTGGTGTGCCGATCGCTCGCTACGAGAACGCGCTGCCCGCGGGCGTACCGGTCGTGCGGGTCATGCCGAACACACCGATGCTCGTCTCCGAAGCGATGTCGGCGGTCTCGCCGGGGCGCCACGTCGACCCCGAGCAGCTCACCGCGGTCGTCGAACTGCTCGAGAGCGTCGGCAAGGTCATCGTCGTTCCGGAGAAGCAGATGGATGCGGTCACCGCGATCTCCGGCTCGGGACCCGCCTATGTGTTCCTCCTCGCCGAATCGATGATCGACGCAGGCGTCGCACTCGGCCTCACGCGCGCGCAGGCCAGTGAGCTCGCAGTGCAGACCATCCGCGGGTCGGGGATCTTGATGAGCGACTCCGGGGTCTCTCCGGTAGACCTGCGCGCAGCCGTGACATCGCCTGGCGGAACCACGGCGGCAGCTATCCGTGTGCTCGAGGAGAACGGCGCGCGAGCAGCGATGTATCGGGCGACGGAGGCGTGTGCGCAGGCCAGTGCACGGGCAGGACGTCGACCCGACGTTGAGGGTTTGGGAGGCTGATCGACCGACCACGCCCGGCGTCGACTCCCAATATTTGGGGCCTCTACCGGCCAAAACCCCAGTATGTTGTGGTCGGGGATCAGAAATCGGGCTAATCCAGGCCACTTACGTCGCTTTTTTCACATCTGCCACGCTAAGCTGCTTTAAGCACGTGCGTGTCTGGTGTCCGCCGGAGGGGAAGCCGGCGGCCGCGACGCGTGCTCCGGAGGTATGAGTAACTCATGGCAGCAGAGACTCCTGGTGACAGGTCAGGTGCGGTCAGCAACGCGGCTTCAGGGTCGCAGTTCTTGACCGTGGCCGAGGTCGCATCCCTGATGCGCGTCTCGAAGATGACCGTTTATCGCCTCGTCCACAGTGGGGAACTTCCCGCGGTGCGCGTGGGTCGTTCCTTCCGCGTGCACGCCAAGGCCGTGCACGACTACCTGGAGACGTCCTACTTCGACGCGGGTTAGTCCGACCGCGAACCACGAGGCCAACTCCTGCCGAACGGCTGCAGCTCGTCGTCGGCAGGAGTTGTGGTGTTTGCCAGAGGTCACCTGATTTTTCTCTTTGCGACCTCGCCCGGTAGTGTTGATGATCGCGTAGCTGATCTCGCCGCAAGGTTCCGGCGGGCAGGCCTCACCACCCAAGTGTGAGTGTCGACGACAGCGTGCCGTGAAACCGCGTGAGACCGTGTGAGTAAGGAAGTGCCCCGATGGGTTCAGTGATCAAGAAGCGCCGCAAGCGCATGTCGAAGAAGAAGCACCGCAAGCTTCTGCGTCGTACCCGCGTGCAGCGTCGCAAACTCGGTAAGTGAGCCTTCGCGCCGATTAGACCCGGCGCGGATTCGCTCCACCGACTCGTTCGCGGTCACCTCGACCGCGCGCCGAAGAACCCGCCTGAGTGCGGGTTCTTTTTCGTCGGGCTAGCCTTGCCTTCATGCCCGATGGTTCTCAGTCCGACGTCCAACAGGTTCCGCGCACGGTGCTGGTCACCGGGGCGTCGACCTTCCTCGGTGGATATCTCGTCGCCGCGCTTGCGGCCAACCCCGACGTCGAGCGGGTCCTCGCTGTCGACTCCAGGGTGCCGCGCAAGGACCTGATGCGACGAATGGGGCGTGCGGAGTTCCTGCGCCTCGACATCCGCAGGCCTGCGATCGCCAAGGCGATCTCGCACTACCAGGTCGACACCGTCGTACACGCCGCGACGTCGATCATGGAGACCGCTCCGCACTCGGCGGCCATCAAGGAGTTCAATCTCCTAGGTGCCATGCAGGTCTGCGGTGCGTGTCAGCGAAGCCCGTCGGTCAAGCGGCTCATCCTGCGTTCGACCGCGATGGTTTACGGTGCGAGTCCCCGCGACCCCGCCTATTTCACCGAGGAGACGCCCGCGAAGCGTGAGCCGCGGCGCGGCTACGGACGCGACATGCTCGACGTCGAGGGGTACGTGCGCGGGCTTGCGCGACGACGCCAGGACATCGACGTGACGACCATGCGACTGCAGGCGATGCTCGGTCCTCGGATCAACACGCGGATGAGTTCTTACCTTTCACTCCCGGTGGTTCCGACTGTCATCGGTTATCAACCACGTCTGCAATTTCTGCATGAAGAGGACGCGCTCGCAGCAATGGAACACGTGACGCTGCGTGGGCGGCCGGGAACTTTCAACATCGCCGGCGACGGGGTGGTGACGTTGACGCAGGCCATTCGACGCGTCGGACACGTCGAACTACCCGTGGTGAGTGGTCTGCTCGCTCCGATCACCGGGGTCATGCAGAACCTTCGCTCAGCTCGTCTGCGGTCGTCGCAGACCGAATTCCTCACGTACGGAAGGGTTCTCGACACAACGCGGATGCGCACCGAACTCGGATTCGCGCCGCGCTTCTCGACGTCGGAGACGCTCGACGACTTCGTCGAGCGCAGCGGAGTGAGTCCGGTGATCGCGCCGGATACCTGGCGAAAAGCGGAGCGACAAGTCGTATCGGCGGCTCATCGTCTCGCCTGAAAAATGGGCGCCTAAATCGCACAGAGTGTCCGCTTTTGGCGTCAATTTGAATCCGCAGTTTGACGCAATCAATGACGATGCAAATACGTCGACGCAACGTGCACTATCAGGGACGAACCCGTAAACTCGGGCGTCAGACCCGGTGCGTCGACGCAGCGACATCGGGCACCCCCTCCAGTTCTTCTGCGTCATACCCGTTGGGGGTGGAACGCCTTGTCGAATCACGTGACGTCTTCTGGTGATGCACGCACGGCAAAGGTGATCCAGTTGTACGCGAGCTCCGGCGCGGGCAACCCCAGGGCAGGCATCGAAGCGTCGCGTCGCGATCAGCCCGGCGTCACGCGCGACGGCGGCCGCGGTCGCCACCCGAGCCAGCAGGCAACGGCACCGTCGAGCATCGGTCACCCCAACACCGACGGCTTCGGTCGCCCGCCCGCTGCGGTCACCCCCATCAACGACGACGTCGCCTTTGAGACAGACGCCCTCGGCGTCGAGCAGCGTGGGCCTGCGCGCAGCCCATTGTTCAGTCTCGGTGGTATCCGTGGTGCCGTTGCTGATTCACTTACTGCCACAGCAGGTTTCATTCGTGAGCGGATGACCGGCGACTACGAGATCGACGACTTCGGCTTCGATCCGCACTTCACCGAGTCGGTCTGGTTCCCAGCGATCCGTCAGTTGTACGAGAAGTGGTTCCGCGTCGAGGTGACCGGCGTGGAGAACCTGCCGCTTACGGGTGGCGCACTGCTCGTCGCCAACCACGCGGGCGCGTTGCCCATCGATGCGCTGATGACCAGTCTGGCCGTGCATGACAATCACCCGACCGGTCGGTATCTGCGAATCCTCGCCGCCGACATGGCTTTTGACACACCCGCGGTCAGCGAGGTGGCTCGCCGTATCGGCGCGACGCTCGCATGCACCAACGATGCCGACCGCCTGTTGCGGGCGGGCGAACTCACCGCGGTGTGGCCGGAGGGCTACAAGGGCATCGGCAAGCTCTACAAGGATCGGTACAAGCTTGCGCGCTTCGGCCGCGGCGGCTTCGTCACGACGGCCCTGCGCAACGCCAGCCCGATCATCCCGGTGTCGATCGTCGGGTCGGAGGAGATCTACCCGATGCTCGCCGACCTCAAACCGATCGCCCGCATCCTCGGACTGCCGTACCTGCCCATCACGCCGACGTTCCCGCTGCTCGGGCCGCTCGGCCTGGTGCCGCTGCCGTCGAAGTGGCACATCCACTTCGGGCGTCCCATCGAGACGGGTGGCTACGACGAGTCGTCGGCCGACGACCCCATGGTCGTCTTCGACCTCACCGACCATGTGCGCGAAGAGATCCAGCAGACACTCTTTCGCATGCTCAGCCGTCGGGGGAGCGTGTACTTCGGCTGACCGTGTCCGGTCTTGCCGCCCGGGCGAGCCGCGTCACAGCTTCGGCGTATCGTGCGGTAGAACGTTACAACGAATGTTGGAACATCGCATGAGAGGAAGCCGATGCGGGCAGTGGTGTGTCACGAGGGCAAGCTGAGCGTCGACGAGATCGAGACGCCGCAGCCAGGCCCAGGTCAGGTGTTGTTGAAAGTACGGCGCACCGGGATCTGCGGCTCTGATCTGCACGCCCGCACGCACAGCGACGACACCGCCGACGTCACCGCCGAGGTCGGCTACGACCGCTTCATGCGCTCGACCGATCACGTCGTGATGGGACACGAATTCATCGGCGAGATCGCCGAGTACGGCCCCAAGTGCCGCAAGAAGTGGGCGACGGGAACGCTGGTCGCGGCACTGCCGATCATCAAGCACGGCGAGACCGAGCACCTCGTCGGACTCAGCGCCGACGCCCCCGGCGCCTACGCCGAGTACGTCGTCGTCTCCGAGGACATGACGATGCCCGTGCCCGACGGTGTGCCCCTCGATCACGCCGCGCTGACCGAACCGTTGTCGGTGGCCGTGCACGCCGTCAACCGCGGTGGCGTGAGCAAGCGCGACGTCGCCGTCGTCGTGGGCTGCGGACCGATCGGACTGTCGGTGATCCTGGTTCTCAAGGCCAAGGGCGTCAAGACCGTCATAGCCTCCGACCTGTCGGCGGGGCGTCGAGATCTTGCCCGACGTTGCGGCGCCGACATCGTCGTCGACCCGACTGTCGACTCCCCGTGGGACATCGCCGCCAAGAAGGGCAAATACCTCACGCGCACAGGCCAATTGCTCGGCACCGCATTCGACGCCATGCACATCCTGCGCCGCGTCCCCGGCCTGCCGTGGTGGAAGGCAATCGAACTCGGCGACAAGGTCGGCGCCACCCCGAAGGGGCCGGTCGTCTTCGAGTGCGTCGGCGTACCCGGAATGATCGAGAACATCGTGTCGGGCGTTCCGCTGCGGACGCGCATCGTCGTGGTCGGCGTGTGCATGGAGTCCGACCGCTTCCGGCCCGCGATGGCGATCAACAAAGAGGTCGACCTGCGCTTCGTGATCTACTACGACCCCGCCGAGTTCCGCACCGCGCTGCACCTCATCGCCGACGGCAAGGTCGACGTGACGCCGCTGGTCACCGGCATCGTCGGATTCGACGCCGTCGCAGACGTTTTCGAGATCCTCGGCGGCGCGGAGCAACACGCCAAGGTGCTCATCGACCCGTCGAGCCCCGTCGCGGCGCTCTGAGGTCGGCGGGCCGGCGGTTCGAGGTTTGGCCGCCCGGCCCGCGGGAGGTTTCTAGGGGAAGGGTCCTTCCGCTAGTTTCTGCTGTCGGGCGGGCGGAGGTTTCTAGGGGAAAGGTTCTTTCCTCGGGTTTCGTCCTCGTCCCCGCGAAGTTTCCGGGGGAGGGGTAAGGAAGTGGCGGAAGGATTCTTTCCCCTACTTTTGGCGGTCGCTTCGACGGTCCGGCAGGCTGTTTCGGGAGCTGCTGGCGCGAAGTTTCTGGGGGAAGGGTTCTTTCCTCGGGTTTCGTGCTCGTCCCCGCGAAGCTTCCGGGGGAGGGGTAAGGAAGTGCCGGAAAGATTCTTTCCCCTACTTTCGACGACCCGGCCTGCGGGAGGTTTCCAGGGGAAGAATCCTTCCCCTACTTTCCGCCAGCGCGCGCCGAAATCCGAAGCCCGAAGTCCGAAGCCCGACGACCCGACCCCCCGCGTCAGCCCTTGTTGCGCAACAGCTTCACGGCGCCCGCGCCGGCGGCGCCGGCGGCGCCGGCGGCCCCGACGACCAGGGCGGTCGACGCCCCGTACTTCGCGGCCTTGCGGGCGGTGCGGAAGTCGTACATCTCCCAGCCGCGCACCTTCGCGACGTCGCGCAAGTCGGCGTCGGGGTTGATCGCGACGGCGCGCCCGACCAGGGACAGCATCGGGACGTCGTTGTGTGAGTCCGAGTACGCGGTGCACCGCTTGAGGTTCAGCCCCTCGCGAATTGCCAACGCGCGCACGGCATGTGCCTTGCCGGGGCCGTGCAGGATGTCGCCGACGAGCCGACCGGTGAACTTGCCGTCGACACTCTCGGCGACGGTGCCGAGTGCACCGGTGAGGCCCAGATGGTCGGCGATGGTCTGCGCCAGCTCCACCGGAGTCGCGGTGACGAGCCATACCTGCTGGCCGGCGTCGAGATGGCGCTGCGCCAAAGCCCTTGTGCCAGGCCAGATCTTGTCGGCGATGTACTCGTCGTAGATCTCCTCGCCGAGTCTGGCGAGCTCGGCCGTCTCGCGACCCGCGATGAACGACAACGCCTTTTCGCGACCCTCCGCGACGTCTTGGGCGTTCTCCTTGCCCGTGATGCGGAACTTGGCCTGCGTCCACGCGAAGTCGAAGATGTCGGAGTACGAGAAGTACTTGCGCGCAGCGAGTCCGCGTGCAAAGTGCACGATCGACGCTCCCTGGACCAGGGTGTTGTCGACGTCGAAGAATGCCGCGGCGGTGAGGTCGACGGCGACGTCGGACTCGCTCGGTGAGCGGGCGCGCAGCGAGTCGACTGCCGCCTGCGCCGACGCCTCGCCCGCGAGGGCCTGTCGCAGTTCCTGCGCGGTCTGCCGGAAGCGTCCGGTGGCCGCGGTGGCCCGTTCGGAGATCCAGGTCGTGACACGCCCGGATTCGTCGTCGTCCTCTACCGCAAGGATCTCGTCGTCATCGTCGCCGCCGGAGCTGTCGACGTCGTCGGCGTGTGATTCCCAGTCTTCGCCGCTGGGTGCCGGTCGTACCGCCAGCTCGTCGGCGGTGCCCGACGGAGCGTCGTCTGGCGTGGTGCTCTCCGGCCTGGTGCTCTCTGGCCTAGCGCTCTCCGACGGAGTGCCGCCGACGTCGGACACCTCGGACCCGGAATCGGGAACCTCGTTGTTCGGCTCCTCGCCCTCAGAGGTCACGCCCACCCTCCACCTCTCACGAATGCACAACCACTCACGAATGCCGCCCTCGCTCAGGCCTGCTCACCAACAGAGTAGTCATGGTGTCAGACTGTCCTGGCACCAACGTCGAAGGAGTTCGTTCGATGTCCATCACGCTGCTCACTCGCGACGGCTGCTCGGCCTGCGAGGCCGCCCGCGCCGACCTCGATCGGATCTGCGGCGAGCTGTCCGTCGAGTTCGACATCGTCGACGTCGACGTCGCCGCGACCTCCGGCGACGCCGAGCTTCGCGCCGAGTACGGCGACCGTCTGCCCGTAGTCCTGCTCGACGGCGAAGAGCACAGCTACTGGGAAGTCGACGAGCCGCGGCTGCGCGCCGACCTCGCCGCCGCCAAACCCTGAAGGTCCCGCGAACCCTGAGCGCCGACCTCGACACCCGCGAAACCCTGAGCGCCCGCCGCGGGTCGCGTGCCGTGCGTCGAAGGCCGCGTATTACGCTGATGACTCGGTCGGGACAGTCGAAAGTGAGTTTGCGCAATGGCTATCGGGTCGGCGTCTGATCGCATCCCCGAGCCGTCGGTGACCCGCCTGGCCACCTACCTCCACGTTCTGCGCTCGTTGGGTCAGCGGGGCATCCTGGTCGCCTCCAGCGGCCAATTGGCGACCGCAGCGGGAGTCAATCCCGCCATGCTTCGCAAAGACCTGTCCCACGTCGGCGCCAACGGCGTCCGCGGCGTCGGATACGACGTCGGACGCCTCACCGCCCGCATCGCGCTCGCTCTGCACACCGACACCGTCCACACCGTCGTGCTCGTCGGCGCAGGCACCCTCGGCCGTCTGCTCGTCGCGCACACAGCCACCGACCGGACGTTCCGGGTCGTCGCGATGTTCGACGACGATCCGGACATCGTCGGGACCGTCGTCGACGACGTTGTGGTCTCCCCGTGCGCGCGCCTGGCATCACTTGCAAGCGATCCGACGATCGGCGCGGTGGACATCGGCGTGATCGCCACCGGTCCCGACAAGGCACAACGCGCGGCCGACGCGTTGATCGCCGCGGGAATCCGGCAACTGCTGAACGTGACCGCCGCAACGTTGTCCACGGACTCCGATGTCGTCGTCAGACAGGTTGATCTAGCCTTGGAGTTGCGGGTGCTGACGTTCCACGCGTCACGCACCCTGTTGTCTGTCGGGGAAGACGGGCAGCAGGGCCATGTCGACCTGCCTGAGGACGTGCCGCTCGAGACCACGAGGCCCGTCGCCGAGCTGGCCGTTGAGCAACTGCCAGGGGTTGGCGTCGCGGAACGAGGCGTCCCCAGAACAGACATACGGAGTGTGGGTCAGGGATGATCAATGCGAGATCTGCGATGGAGACGGTGACGCGGTGAGTGTTCTGCTGTTCGGAATCAGCCATCGGAGCGCACCCGTCGACGTTCTGGAGCGACTCGCGGTCTCCGACCACGACCGGTCCAAGCTCGTCGACGACCTGCTGTCGTCGCGTGCGATCTCCGAGGCCATGCTCGTCTCGACCTGCAATCGCGTGGAGATCTACGCCGTCGTCGACGCATTCCACCCCGCACTCGAAGCCGTTGGTGACGTGCTCGGCGATCATTCCGGGCTTTCCATCAACGACCTCACCCGACACGCCTACGTCCGCTACTCCGAGGCCGCCGTCGAGCATCTGTTCACCGTTGCCGCAGGCCTCGACTCGATCGTCGTCGGCGAGCAGCAGATCCTCGGTCAGATCCGTAACGCCTACCTCGACGCCGACGCCAACAAGACCACCGGCCGCACCCTGCACGAGCTCGCTCAGCACGCGTTGCGCGTCGGCAAGCGGGTGCACTCCGAGACCGGAATCGACCGCGCGGGGGCGTCGGTCGTGTCGGTCGCGCTGCATCGCGCCCAGTATCTGCTGAAGACGGCGGCGCCCGAGATCGATCCCGAGCAGTCGCTGCGCAGGGCCGTTGTGATCGGCGCAGGCGCCATGGGGGGTCTTGCGACCGCCCAGCTGGCCCGTGAGGGCGTTCGCGAGCTCGTCGTGGTCAACCGGACCGTCGCCAACGCAGAGCACCTCGCAGGCAATATCGCGGCCAATCATCCCGGTGTCGCCGTGCGCGGCGTCGGATTCGACGACCTGCCTGCCGTGATGGCGTCCGCAGACGTCGTTGTCGCATGTACCGGCTCGATCGGGACCGTCGTCGGCGTCGGCGAGGTGCATTCGGCACTCGCCGCCCGTACCGCTGTGCAGCCGCTGATCATCTGCGACCTCGGGCTGCCCCGCAACGTCGACCCCGCCGCCGCGCGCCTACCCGGCGTCCACGTCATCGACATCGAGAGCCTGCGCGGCGATTCCGAGGCACAGGCCGCTCACGACGACACGGCCGCGGCTCGCTCGATCGTCGGCGGAGAGCTCGCCGACTACCTGACCCTCCAGCGTCAGGCAGAGGTCACGCCGACCGTCGCAGCTCTGCGTCAACGCGCAGCCGACGTCGTCGAGGCAGAGATTCTCCGGCTCGAGACCCGCCTGCCCGACCTCGAGGGCGCTCAGCGCGATGAGGTCGCCAAGACGGTTCGACGCGTCGTCGACAAACTGCTGCATGCCCCCACGGTCCGGGTCAAACAACTCGCTTCGACGCCCAACGGCGACCACTACGCCGAGGCGTTACGCGAACTCTTCGAGCTCAAGCCCGGCGCAGCCGAGGCCGTCTCAGCACCGGAGAGCGGTCTGGGCGACAAGCATGGCGTCGGCGAGAAGTCGGCCGATCAGGGAGAGCGTTGAACCCTATTCGCATCGGTACGCGCGGCTCGCTGCTCGCCCGTACCCAATCGCAGACCATCGCCGACGCTCTGACCGCCAACGGGCACCCCGCGGAGCTGGTCATCATCAAGACGGCCGGCGACGCGTCGGCGGCTCCGGTCGCCGAGATCGGCGTCGGAGTGTTCACGACGGCCATTCGCAACGCGTTGCATGCGGGCGAGATCGACGTCGCCGTCCACTCCTACAAAGATCTGCCGACAGCACCCGATCCAGGCCTGCGGATAGCGGCGGTCCCACCCAGGGAAGATCCACGAGATGCGCTGGTCAGCAGGGGTAACTTGGTGCTCGGAGCGCTGCCTCCGGGTGCGACGATCGGCACGTCCTCCCCGCGAAGGGCCGCACAGCTTAAAGCATTGGGTCTCGGTTTGGAAATCCGCCCCCTAAGAGGCAACCTAGATTCTCGGTTGGGCAAAGTCGCCGGCGGCGAACTCGACGCAGTCGTTGTCGCCCGTGCCGGACTCGTCCGCATCGGCAGGGCCGAAGAGGTCACCGAAGCGTTCGATCCTGTGGTGCTGTTACCAGCACCGGCGCAGGGTGCACTGGCAGTTGAGTGCCGCTCCGACGATGCCGAACTGGTGAGAATTCTCGCCGAGTTGGACGACGAGGCCACCCGCGTGGCGGTCGACGCCGAGCGTGCGGTATTGGCGGCTCTCGAAGCCGGATGTACCGCGCCGGTCGGTGCGATAGCTGAAGTGGTCGAGTCGATCGATGAGGACGGGCGCATCTTCGCTGAACTGTCGCTACGCGCGGCGGTGGCGGCCGAGGACGGATCCGACGTGATCCGCGCTTCGGTGGTGGGTCCGGTCGACAACGCCGAACAACTCGGACGAGGCCTCGCCGCCGAACTGCTGGATCTGGGAGCGGGCGAACTCGTCAACTCCTGAGCAGCAGAGAAGAACTGCAGCCCTCTCAACGAGGGCAGGAGAGTGCGAACGCATGAGCCGTACGAAGAAGGCCAATCCGGGTCGAATCCTCTTCGTGGGATCGGGTCCCGGCGATCCCGACCTGCTGACCGTGCGTGCGCGGACAGTGATCGCGAACGCGACCACCGCCTTCATCGATCCCGACGTTCCAGCAGCCGTCGTGGCGATGATCGGCTCCGCCCATCGGCAGGAGCCCGCAGAATCCGCGCGTAAGAGCACCAAGAACGACACGAAGAAGGCCGACCAGGCCACCGACGAGACCGAGTCAGACGACACGTCGACTCCCGCCGAAGACATCGTCGAGGAGCAGGACCAGATCGTCCATCCCGCACTCGGCGATCCCGCAGAGGTCGCGCGCACGCTGGTAGCCGCCGCCAAGGAGGGCGACGACGTCGTCCGCGTCGTCTCCGGTGATCCGCTGACGACCGATTCGGTGCTGTCCGAGGTCAACGCCGTCTCGCGTACCTCGGTCGCCTTCGAGGTGCTGCCAGGACTGCCTGCGGCATCCGTGGTGCCGAGCTACGCGGGCATGCCGCTGGGTTCGAGCCACACCGAGGCCGACGTCCGCGCCGAAGGCGTCGACTGGGCTGCGCTCGCCGCGGCACCGGGACCGCTGGTGCTGCACGCGACGTCGGGTCATCTGGCCGAGACCGCCAGCGCACTGACCGAGCACGGACTCGCCCCTCAGACACCCGTTGCGATCACGATCAACGGCACCACCTGCGCACAGCGCACCATCGAGGCGACGCTGGCCACGCTCAACGAGCAGGGCAACGCGCTGAGCGGACCGCTGATCCTCACCATCGGCAAGGTGGTCAGCCAGCGCGGCAAGCTCTCCTGGTGGGAGTCGCGTGCACTGTACGGCTGGACCGTGCTGGTGCCCCGCACCAAGGACCAGGCGGGCGACATGAGTGAGCGCCTCGTCAGCCACGGCGCGGTGCCCAAGGAAGTCCCGACCATCGCGGTCGAGCCGCCCCGCAGCCCCGCGCAGATGGAGCGCGCCGTCAAGGGGCTCGTCGACGGTCGCTACCAGTGGGTCGTGTTCACCTCGACCAACGCGGTGCGTGCAGTGTGGGAGAAGTTCGCCGAGTTCGGACTCGACGCCCGCGCATTCTCCGGCGTGAAGATCGCCTGCGTCGGCGAGGCGACTGCCGAGAAGGTGCGCACGTTCGGCATCAACCCCGAGTTGGTTCCGTCCGGCGAGCAGTCGAGCCTCGGACTCCTCGAAGACTTCCCGCCGTATGACGACGTCTTCGACCCGGTCGACCGAATCCTGTTGCCGCGCGCCGATATTGCCACCGAGACCCTCTCGGAGGGCCTGCGTGATCGCGGTTGGGAGATCGACGACGTCACCGCGTACCGCACCGTGCGAGCCGCTCCGCCGCCCGCCGAGACGCGCGAGATGATCAAGACCGGCGGATTCGACGCCGTCTGCTTCACCTCGAGCTCGACGGTCCGCAACCTGGTCGGCATCGCCGGAAAGCCGCACGCGCGCACCATCGTTGCGTGTATCGGCCCCAAGACTGCCGAGACCGCAACCGAATTCGGACTGCGCGTCGACGTTCAGCCGGAGTCGGCGTCGGTGACCGAACTGGTCGACGCCCTCGCCGAGCATGCCGCTCGCCTGCGGGCCGAGGGCGCACTGCCCCCTCCGCGCAAGAAGTCGCGGCGGTCGCGGTCGTAGAGGTGGGGCGTATGACACCGGTTATTCGACCCCGCAGATTGCGCACCACGCCGGCGATGCGTCGGCTGGTGGCGCAAAACGCGCTGCGCCCAGCCGATCTCGTGCTGCCGATGTTCGTCGCCGACGGCATCGACGATCCGCGTCCGATCGGATCGATGCCCGGCGTCGTGCAGCACACTCTCGACTCGCTGCGCAAAGCGGCCGACGAAGCCGTGCGTGCGGGCGTCGGCGGGTTGATGCTCTTCGGTGTTCCCGAGGCCGAGGACAAGGACGCCGTAGGGTCCGGCGCCGATGATCCCGAAGGCATCCTGAATCGCGGATTACGTGTTCTCGCAGACGATCTCGGCGAGTCGACCGTGCTCATGGCCGACACCTGTCTCGACGAGTTCACCGACCACGGGCACTGCGGGGTGCTCTCCGACGACGGCCGTGTCGACAACGACGCGACACTCGAACGCTACGTGTCGATGTCACTCGCGCAGGCCCGCGCCGGTGCGCACCTTCTGGGCCCGTCGGGAATGATGGACGGTCAGGTCGCCGAGATTCGTGCCGCGCTCGACGCCGAAGGCCTCACCGACACAGGGATTCTCGCGTACTCGGCCAAGTACGCGTCCGCGTTCTACGGCCCGTTCCGCGAGGCTGTCGGGTCGTCGCTGCAGGGTGATCGTCGCACCTACCAACAGGATTCGGCCAACCGCACCGAGGCTCTTCGTGAGGTGCGCCTCGACCTCGATGAGGGCGCCGACATCGTGATGGTCAAGCCCGCCATGAGCTACCTCGACATCGTCCGCGACGTCGCCGAGATCTCCGACGTTCCCGTCGCGGCCTACCAGATCTCGGGCGAGTACTCGATGATCACCGCCGCCGCCGAGCGCGGCTGGATCGACCGCGACGCCGCCATCCTCGAGTCGCTGACCTCGATCAAACGCGCAGGCGCCTCGATCATCCTGACGTACTGGGCGACCGAGGTCGCCGCCAAGCTGGCCTAGGCCGCCTTACCGCTGGTCGGGCCCTCCCGCTGGTCGAGCGAGGCTGCCTCTCCCGTTGGTCGAGCGGGCCCGAGCGGAGCGAGGACCCGAGTCGAGACCACTCGCAACTCCGTGGTTGGGCGGGGCGGCCCCTTCCGCTGGTCGAGCGGACCCGAGCGCAGCGAGGACCCGAGTCGAGACCACCTCGTACCGCGAGCGGCACTCGTTGCGGCCCCTTCCGCTGGTCGAGCGGGCCCGAGCGGAGCGAGGTCCCGAGTGAGACCACTCGCCGTTCCGTGGTTGGGCGGGGCGGCCCCTCCCGCTGGTCGAGCGGGCCCGAGCGCAGCGAGGACCCGAGTCGAGACCACTCGCGGTTCCGTGGTCGGGCGGGACGGCCACTCCCGCTGGTCGAGCGGGCCCGAGCGGAGCGAGGACCCGAGTCGCGACCACCTCGTACCGCGATCGGCACTCGTTGCGGCTCGAGGTCCGTACACAATCGTGACGCCAGCGGGCCGCCGCGACAATTATTGTCGTGGCTCGCGCTGACGTCGAAGTTGTGTACGTAGTCGCGCGGCGCAGGTCCTCATCGCGCACCAAGCTGCGTTCACTACGCTGGAGCTATGTCGCAATTTCTCGATCCGCGTCGCGACCCCGCGTCCGCGCAGGCAGACGGGCAGCGCGAGCGCCCGAAGCTGCCCGACTCCGTGGCCATCGCGTGTGAGCTGTGGATTGTCGTGGTCATCGCCAGGATCGTGACGGCCGTCGCGCAGTATCCGACCCTGCGCGACACGATGAACCAGCGAGCCTCCGACCTCCCCGCCGATACCCCGCGCGCAGAGGTAGATCTCATGACGTCCTCGGGCTTCCTGATCGCGATTACGGTGATCACCGCGGTTGTGCTGTCCGCGATCTCGTTGACCTTCGTCTGGTTTGTGCGCAAGGGATACAACTGGGCGCGGGTGCTGCTCGGCGCGATGGGAGTCTTCGTCCTCATCGACATGGCCTTCTCGCTGATCGCAGGTGTCGATCCCTGGTGGATCGGAATCCCGCTGATCATCGGCGGCATCGCCGCGCTCGGTGCGACCATCCTCCTCCTGAGACGCGAGTCCGACGCCTACTGCCGCGCGATGGCCGCCTACCGCAGACCGCAACCCACACCGTTCGGGTACCCCGCCCCTCCCGGCTACCCGCCCCAGTATCCGCAGGCCCCGCCGTACCCGCAGACCCCGCCGTACCAGCAGTCGCCACCGCCTTACACGCCATACCCGCAGTCCTACGGACAGGCACCCGACCAGCAACCTCCCGCCGGCGGTCAGTACCCCGACAACGCCCCCTACGCCCAGGGCTCGCCGACGTCGTGGGAAGACGAGGCGCGACGCCGGGGCTGGCAGCCTCCGACGACCGGCGAGTCGGCATCACCCCAAAAAGCAACACCCCAGACCGGATCGCTGCAGAAAGATCCGAATACCGTCGGCACGCCGTCGGGAACAGTCGGTGGCGACTACGCTTCCGGAGAAGGGGACCGACCCGACGAGGCGGGTCTCCACAGCCACGAGAACGAGTCGACGCCCCGCAGCGAGCCGTCGACAGACAGAAAGCAAAGCAGTGACCCTTCCTGACGCAAGTAAACGCCCGAAAATGGTGACCTGGGCGTACCGATGCTGGATCGCGTCCGGCGTTCTGTTGGGACTGCTCGGTGTCGGCTACATCGTGGCAGGCATCTTTGCCGACGCCCCGACGCTGCTTCCGATCGGAATCGGGATCATCGTGATCGCCGTCGGTGTGGCGTACGTGCTGCTCGGCAGCAAGGCCTACGTCGGGGATGCTCGCTGGCGCTCATCGTTGGCGGCGCTGACGCTCGTCGTTGTGATCATGCTGGTGTTCCTCAGCTTCGGTTATCCCGCCCTCGCGTTCACCCTGCTCGCCGCGGTCATCGGACTCTTCGGATCGTTGCTCGCCTACCGCCCGGAGGCCGACGCCTGGTTCAACGCGGGCAGC
This sequence comes from Gordonia sp. 852002-51296_SCH5728562-b, assembly GCF_001665475.1. NCBI lineage: Bacteria > Bacillati > Actinomycetota > Actinomycetes > Mycobacteriales > Gordoniaceae > Gordonia > Gordonia sp. 852002-51296_SCH5728562-b. The sequence continues at coordinate 78,355 of NZ_LZMI01000132.1, forward strand.
CCACCCGAGTGCCCGGAGAAGTCGACGTCGGGCAAGGGCAAAGCGGGCGGCAAGGGTCGCGCCGCGAACGGGAAGAGCAGGCCGGGAGGCAAGACGAGACCCGTCGAGAAGCGATCGGGTGACAAAAACTCGGCATCTGTGCGAAACAAGCAGGACCGGAAACGGGACATAGCGTGACCTCTGCCGCTGACGATCCCGCCGGTGGCAGCCCAGAAATCCCAAGCGGCAGCGCGGAGTCCTCAGACAGCGGCGTCGAGTCTGCCCGTGGCGTCGGTGGCAGCACCGCGCCCGCCGATGGCGAGACGCTCGACGACAACCCCGACGAATCCGCTGACGCGGGAGGAACTGCCGGCGCCGAAGCATCCGACGACGCAGAAGCGCTCGACGACGCCGGAGACTTCGATGGCGCCGACGAATCCGCCGAAGCAGAAGAATCCGCCGATGCGGAGGAAGACAACGCGGCCGCGCAAGAGACCGACACCGACGCCGCCCACCGAGCGCACCCGATCCCGGAGCTGGAGGACCGCGGCGAGACGTTGTTCGTCGAGGAGGGCGGTAGCTGGTGGGTCGTGGCGATCGGCCCTGTGCTCGCAGGCGCCGTGCTCGCGGTGGACATCGCCGGCCCCGGCCGTGTGCATTGGTTGTGGATCTCGGTCCTCGGCGCAATCATCACGCTGTTCTCGATTGTCCAGGTGTACGCGGCGCGGCGACACGTCGGAGTCGAACTGACCGAGACCACGTTGCAGCAGGGGACGCTGCTGATGGCACTCGCCGACATCGAGAAGATCTACCCCGCCAACAACGGCGCCGAACACGAGAAGTGGGAGAGCGCTCCGGCGCTCGGAGAACTCGCGGGGGTTCCGCGACGTCGGAAGGGCGTCGGCGTGAAGCTCTTTGACGGCAAACTCGCCCAGGCGTGGGCCCGCGACGTCGAACGATTCCGTCAGGAGCTCATCGAGGCACACCTTGCGGTGCAGCTCGGTGTGCGCCCTCGGGGGTCGAGCGACTAGACCCGACCTCTCAGTGGTTCTCGATCATCGGCGCGCCCATGAGCTCCTCCGGGATGCCGAATGCGTCGACAAGCGTCGCCGCGTAAGGGCGTAGGTCTTGGCAGAGTTCGTTGACGCCGCGTCGAATCGCCTTGGCGCGCTCGACGGAGATGTGGCGGTGCATCATGAACCAGCCGAGGTCGGCCTCGAGCGCGGAGTAGACGAACAGGTCGCACACCTTGCCGAGTACCTCCGCTGCGGCGCGCGAATCGCAGTCGTTGATGGCTTGGACGAAGGCTTCCAACACGATTCGCTCGGTGCGAGCCTGGCCGACCTTGAGCAGGTGGTCCTGCGCGTTGTTGAACACCTCGAACGCATCGTTGTCGTCGTTGGTTGCTCGACGCAGACGCTGAGCGCAGGTGCGCACCAGATGGTCCTCGCGGTTGCGGAACAGTCGTAGCTGAGTACCGCGGTCGGTCAGCGCGGACTTCTCGGTGTCCTCGTCCGAACTCTCCAAGAGTGTCTGAACAACCTGTCGCGCAGCGGTCTTCTCGACGACGACGTCGCGTGCCATCGACGCGATGAACCGCACCCAACCGCCAGCAGAGAGGCCCTGGACGTCGTCGGCGTACGCCGAAAGCACTTCCTTGGCGATGAGCTGGGTGAGCACGGTGTTGTCGCCTTCGAACGTGGTGAAGACGTCGATGTCGCCGCGGATGATCGAGATCTGATTTTCGTCGAGATAGCCTGCGCCGCCGCATGCTTCGCGAGCAACATTGATCGCGTGGGACGCGTGCCATGTCGCGTACGCCTTGAGTCCTGCGGCGTTCGCTTCGAGTTCGCGCTGGCGACCCGCCTTGGAATCATCGGATGACCCATCGGGTGATTCGGTCGGGGTGTCGGACTGCACCTCGTGCAGTTCTTCGGTGAGCTCGTTCTGTGCGAACGCGATGGCATACGACTTCGCGATCAGCGGTAGCAGCTTTCGCTGATGGCCGAGGTAGTCGAGGATGACGATCTCTTCCTCATCGCCCGGAGCGTCGAATTGCCTGCGCACCAAGCCATATCGCGTTGCGATGGCCAACGCCTTACGCGACGCGGCTCCCGCGGTGGCCGCAACCGTGATCCGACCGCGGATCAGCGTGCCGAGCATGGTGAAGAAGCGTCTGTTGGGGTTGTCGATCGGCGACGAGTACGTGCCGTCGTCCTCGACGTCGGCGTACCGGTTGAGGAGGTTGTCCTTCGGGATGCGCACCTCGTCGAACATGATGCGTCCGTTGTCGACGCCGGGCAGACCGCCCTTGTAGCCGCAGTCGCTCGTGGTCACACCCGGCAGGTCGTTGCCGTCCGCGTCGCGAATCGGCACCACAAAGCAGTGCACGCCATAGCTTTCCGGCTCCTGGCCGGGACCTGCGGTGATCAACTGCGCGAAGACCGATGCCATGCGGGCGTGCTCGGCGGCGCCGCCGATGTAGTCCTTACGGGCCGACGGCGTCGGCGAGTGGATCACGAATTCCTTGGTGGTCGCGTCGTAGGTGGCGGTGGTCTCGAGTTCCTGCACGTTGGAGCCGTGCCCGGTCTCGGTCATGGCGAAGCAGCCGAGGAGGTCGAGGCTGATGGTGTCGGCAACGTACTTCTCGTGATGCCTTGCGGTGCCGAGGTTTTCGACGGCTCCACCCCATAGTCCCCACTGCACGCCCGCCTTGACCATCAGCGACAGATCGGCGTAGCCGAGCATCTCGATCGCGGTGATCGACGCCCCGACGTCGCCCGTACCGCCGTGGTCGGCGCCGAAGCCGGCCGCTGCGAATCCTTCCTCGGACAGTTCGCGCATCTCGTCGAGGATGCGCGCCCGCGCCTGCTCGAGAGTGCGCGACGGATCGGGCAGGAGGTCGGCGCGGTTGGCGCGGCGTCGAACCTCATCACGGGTGGCCCGCCAGCGCCCGTCGAGGACGTAGCGCAGGTTGTCGACGAGCAGGTCGCGTTCGGCGTCAGACAGTTCGCTGGAGTCGGCGCCTGCCGTGTCGATGCTGGGATCGTCGTCGGTTGCTGGCGTCGAGGGACTCTCGGTTGGGGTCGACATGAGCTCCACGTTACGGATCAGATCCGACACCGGGGGCGATACCCGCAACGAGCTCCCCATGTGGCGCGCGATTCGCTCTGGCCGCAGCTGCTTGCCACCTCCTTCCGGGGGTGGCGCGCGCACGAGTGTGGTCCATATCGTAGGAGCACGTCAACGTCGCGGGGCTCACCCGCGTGTCATCGATGCCAAGCTGGGAGAACACCGTGTCGTCACAGACAACCGATGCCGCCGTCACCGCGCAACTCGACGTCGAGTTCGGCCGCATCGACTGCGGGACCGCAAACCGCTCGGAAATGACGCCGCTGCGCTTCTTGCAGCGCTCGGTCGAGGTGTTCGGCGATCGCACCGCCATCCGCTACGGTGCGCGCTCGGCGACCTACACCGAACTCGGCGACGAGGTGCAGCGTCTCGCCCGGGTGCTCGAGTCGACGATCTCCCCGGGCGAGCGGATCGCCTACCTTGCACCCAACGTGCCCGAACTACTCGTCGCGCACTTCGCGGTGCCGCTCGCGGGCGGAGTTCTTGTCGCACTCAACTCGCGCCTGGCAGGCCCCGAACTGGTGCACATCCTCAATCACGCCGGCGTCACCACCCTGTTCTTCGACGCCGAGTTCCGCCACACCGTCGCGTCCATCGCCGACGAGGTGCCCGACGTGACGTCGTACGTCGAGATCACCGATCCCGAGTTCGGTCCACCACCCGCCGACGTCGAATCGTCGGGTATCGGCGGATTGCGTTCTTACGCTGACTTTCTCGCGGCCGCCGACACACTAGATTCGACGCCGCTCCCGTGGACTGTCGACGACGAGGACCGCGTCATCAGCATCAACTACACCTCGGGGACGACGGGCAAACCCAAGGGCGTGATGTACACGCATCGGGGCGCCTACCTCAACGCGTTGGGCGAGATGCACCACAACCAATTCACCGGTAGCACAAGATATTTGTGGACTCTCCCGATGTTTCACTGCAACGGATGGTGCACGCCCTGGGCGGTCACCGCGGCGTCGGCGATGCACGTGTGTCTGCGCCTGGTGCGAGCCGACGCGGTATGGGACGCCATCGACGACCTCGGTGTCACGAATCTGTGTGGTGCGCCAACGGTTCTCATCACGATCGCCGGATCGCCACGCGCGCACCGCCTGGACGCACCGCTCCGGATCACCACGGCGGGCGCACCTCCGTCGCCGACGGTGATCGCGGCTCTCGCCGCGCTCGACATCAGTGTCGTCCACGTCTATGGACTCACTGAAAGCTATGGGCCGTACACGATCTGCGAGTACCAGGAGTCCTGGGACGATCTCGATCCCGCCGACCGCGCGGCGAAGCTGTCACTGCAGGGTGTCGGAATGGTGCAGGCGGAGCCGGCGCGAGTCGTCGAGCGCGGCGTCGTGCCACTTGTCGACGTTCCCGCGGATGGGTCGACGATCGGTGAGATCGTGTTGCGCGGCAACAACATCATGGCCGGATACTTCAAAGATCCCGACGCGACGCGACAAGCGTTCGAGGGTGGCTGGTTTCACACCGGCGACCTCGGCGTGATGCATCCGGACGGCTACATTCAGCTCCGCGATCGGGCCAAGGACATCATCATCTCGGGTGGCGAGAACATCTCGACAATCGAGGTCGAACAAGCTCTGGTCAGCCACGATGCAGTACTCGACGTCGCGGTCGTCGGCGTTCCCGACGAGAAGTGGGGCGAGCGGGCCAGAGCGTATGTGCTCCTGAAGGAGGGGCGGTCGCTGAGCTCCGACGAGTTGATCGAGTACGCGCGAACTCTGCTGGCAGGCTACAAGATTCCACGCGACATCGTCTTCGCCGACGAGTTGCCGCGGACGTCGACTGGCAAGGTTCTCAAGTTCGAGTTGCGTAAACAGTCCTCGAAATGACCTGTGCCGCTGGTCAAATCGCGTAGCGCGCGAGCAGGTCGGCGCCGACGGCGGGCGGCACGAGTTCTTCGGGAAAGATCATGGCAGGGGTCGCGAACTGACGTGTCCTCACCACGAACATCGTCCCGAGGTGTGCGACTCCCGTGATCGCCGACGTATGCACGGAGTTCGTCGTCGGGCCCACCGTCAGCGTGAGGCGGTCAAGGGACAACTCGCTCGCCATCGGTGTTCCCGCGGGGGCGAACCTCGCCCACATGGCACGGATCCGGCGGTAGGCAAGGAACGGCAGTGCAGCCGTGAGCACGAGGAGCGCGCAGCCATAGATCAGTACCGAGGACGATGAGTCGCCGCTTGCCGCGCTGACCGCACCGAAGACGACGAGCAGCACGCCGAACCCGCCGATGATGGCCGCCTGGACCACAACCTGACGGCGTAGACCGAGCACCAGAGACTTCGCCGCCCGCTGCGACATGTCGGGGCCCGCGATCATCTGGCACCGTACGACGCCCATCGGCGGTGGCGGTGGTGCGTCGAAGCGGGGGGATGGGCGGCAGTGTGTCGGGGTCTGGCGACGATGGAACGGTCACGCGATCTCCTCGGACTAGCGGATGGTCGTCGAAACCGTAGCCGACAACACCCGGGGTCGACGCCGTTGTCGCCCCGGGTGTCGTTCGTCCGACCGAGCGCGAGGAGTCAGTCGACGCGCCGAGTCAGGCCCTCTCGGTGAAGCCTGCGTCCACGGGTAGCTGCACGCCGGTGATGAAGCGCGCGTCGTCAGATGCCAGGAAGCGCACCGCGTTGCTGATGTCCTGCGCTTCGACGAGATCGACCGGGAGCAGATTGCCGCTCACATTGTTGGCCATGTCCGGGTTTTCGTCGTACCACGCGGCGGGCTGCGGATTGTCGACCATGTCGGTTCGCACTCCCGGCGGATGCACGGAGTTGACCCGAATGTTGTGGGGTGCAAGCTCGTTGGCAAACGTCTTCATCAGCCCGACAACACCGTGCTTCGACGCGGTGTAGTCGGCCATCGAACGGAGACCTTTGATGCCTGCCGTCGAACTGGTGAGGACGATCGATCCGCCCTCGCCTCGTTCGATCATCGACGGCGCGGCCACTTTGACCGTGTTGAACACCCCGGTGAGGTTCGTACCGACCACATCGGACCACCGCTGCGGATCGATCTCCAGGCTCGACAACGGCCCGAACGAGTACACGCCCGCGTTTGCGCAGACGATGTCGATATGGCCGAACTGGACCAGCGCGTCGTCGACGAGCGCCGACATCGCTTCGAGATCTCGCACGTCGCCGACCCGTGCGGCGATCTTCCGACCGGTCCCCTCGACTGCCGCGACCGTCTCGTCAAGATCCGACGCTGTCGCCATCGGATACGGGATGGCCGGGATCTGCGCACACAGGTCGATGGCGACGATGTCGGCGCCCGCCTCGGCGAGGGTGATTGCGTGTTGTCGGCCCTGACCGCGCGCTGCGCCGGTGATGAGCGCGACCTTGCCCTCTAGTGAAGTCATCGTGTTCTCCTCCTCTTCTTCTCTCGGTTCACGCCATCGCTTCGGCGTCTGCGAGCCACGGGTAGCGGGCGGTGTCGGCGCCGGCGTAGTCGGGGTCGAGGTAGATGTAGCAGCGCTGGATCTGGTGGTCCCTGATCTCGAACACGTCGGTCCACCGGCCCGCGTGCGTGACACCTGCGCGCCACTCGGTGCCGTCGGAGGTCACTCCGGAGGTGATTCCCTCTGCGACGACCATGTCGTCTTCGATGATGAACTTGAGATACTCGGGGTAGTGGTGGATCTCGACGAAGAGGCCAGCGACGTCGCCGAACATCCGGGCGATCTCTTCTTTCCCTTCTGTGACACCCCATTTGGGGAAGTACACGGTGGCGTCGTCGGCGAACAAACCGAGTACGTCGCCGCCGTTGTCGAATCGCTTGAAGTACTCGATCGCGACGGACTTCCGTTGTTCTCTCGTCATTGTCTGGGTTGAAATTGTCATCGGTTCTTCCTTTCAGGGTGTGATCACGCGTGAGCGACGTGATCGGTGGCGGCGTTGATGTCGCGATTGTGTTGGGCGGCTTCGGAATGCGCTGCATGAGCGGCGCGATAGGCGAAGGCGATGATCGGGTCGAGTGTCGCGCCGCCTGCCCAGTAGGCCTGAGCGGATGCGGAGGCGACGCAGTTGCCCACACCGTACAAACCCGGGATGGGCGTCGAATTATCGTCGAGTACACGACCATTGGTGTCCGTCTTCGGACCTCCCTTGGTGTCGAGTGTGCCGCCGACGAGCAGTGCCGCGTAGTAGGGCCCCGAGTCGGAGAGCGGCCACATCGTCGGATTCGTGCGTGCCGGCTCTTCCTTGACCGCGCCGTTGAACATGAGCTGGACGGGCTTCTCTCCGCGATGGAAATCGTCGTCGACGCCGGTGTGTGCGAATGTGTTGAATCGCGCGATGGAGCTTTCAAGATTGACCAGAAAGTCCTCTGCGAGTTCAGCATTGCCGGTCTTGTCGCGATAGCGGCCGAGTCGTTCTGCGATGTTGTCGCGTAGTTCGGAGAGCGTATTCCCACGAATGACGTGCGCATCGTCGGCGCCGGGTGGAGGAATGAGGCGGCCGTACTCTGTGTCGGCACTGTTGTCCTGACTGCGCTGGTCCCAGATCTGAATCATGACCAGGTTCGGGTATTCGGCGCGCTGCGCATCCCATGTGAAGAACTCTTGCGCGAGTTCGTTGTACTGCAGCTTCTCGTTCATCGTCCGTTGGCCGTACTTGTTCACGAACAGCGTCGAATCACCTGCGACGCAGAAGCTTCCGATGAGCGATGAGGGGGTGTTCACCGCGCGTTCCAGCGAGATCGGACACATCCACCCGTAATTCATGTTTCGTGTCTGCGCTCCGGCGAATGCGGCGATTCTCACGAAATCGCCCTCGTTGGTGATCGCCGCGCACCCGGGATAGAGCGGCGCCGACAAGAAGTTGCGGCGTAGCTCGGCGTCGTGGGTGAATCCGCCGGTCGCGAAGATGACGGCTTTGCGAGCCAGCACCGAAATCGTCTCGCCGGCAGCAGATGTCGCCTGGACTCCGACAACTCTTCCGTCCTCGATGATGGTGCGTTGGACTCGGAATCCGAGCCGGATGTCGACTCCGTCTCGCACTGCGGACTCGGTCATGCTCTCGATGCTGCGTGCACCTCCGTCTGCCATCGACTCTTTCGCATCGGCGTGGATGAGTACTCGACCTTGCGGGGTCTTGTTCTCGGCGATTTCCGACCAGTAGTCGTACGCGTCGGGGACGTGGCGGTAGGGTAGTGCGCCGGGTGAGTTGAGCAATTCGGCTGCGGGGGAGGCACTTTCGTAGATGGCGCGATATGCGTCGTACTCCTCCTGTGGTACGCCGAGTGTCGGCTTGGTGGCGTCGTACATCGTTGGTCGAGACAGTCGGGCGACGAACCGCAGATAGTCCTCTTCTCGGTCGGTCAGGCCGGCTTCCCGAAGCGGACGATTGTTGGGCACCCAGTACCAGAACGCGGCTTTGCGTGCGGTGCCGCCGAGTTGATTGGCCTTCTCCAGCAGGATGACCTCGTCGCCGAGCCATCGACTGAACAGTGCTGCGGGGAGTCCGCCACCTCCGCCGCCTACGACCACGACGTCGGCGACTGCATCGGGTTTCGGTGGTGTGGTTGCGGGGGCGGCCGATTGGCGGAGTGCCGCGCGAGTGCTCGGTTGAGGATTGCTCATGGGGGTCACTTTCATATGCGAGATGTCGTGCGCAGCGTGGCTCGAAGGGGAGCTTCTCGGTCGCGCTGGCTACCGATCGAAGGTGTGACGCGCATCACCTGACGTCAGGTTTAGTTTCGGCAACGCAATAGATATTCGAAAATAATTAGGAAACTGACTTCTGCGTCAAGAATCCGACGATCGAGTCACCTTTCGCACGTGCCGCCACGGCTGCGTGTTGGCGCAACAGGTTGATCACCAGCGATACTGAGTTCATGGCACCGAGTGACATAGCGGGGGGATCGGGCGATCTCCGAACCCAGGTCGTCGCGGCGTCGATCCGCCTGTTCAGTGAGAACGGCTACGAGTCGACGACGGTCGATCAGATTGCTGTTGCCGCCGGTGTCTCGCGACGAACCCTCTTTCGACAGTTCAGATCGAAAGAGGACATGATCTTCGCCGACCACGAAGAATTGCTGACCGACGTGGCCGCACAACTCGCCGACAGTGACGACGTCGACCCTCCGACTGCGGTGTGCGTAGCGGCCGAACTTGTGTTCACGCACTTCCATAAGACCCGTGACCTGGCTGTTCGACGCATGGACGTCGTATCGACGGTGCCGACGCTGCGTGAGCGTGAGTTGGTGACGACCTATCGGTACCAGCGGGTTTTCGAGGAGCATCTGCGTAGTCGGCTGCCCGATGAGTCGCCGGTCGATATCGTCGCGTTCGCCGCGGCGATCACGTCGGCGCACAACTACCTTCTGCGCTCGATGATCCGCGGCGACGAGGACGCGACGCTTGGCCGACTGCGTCGCGACTTGGCGCGCATCCGGATGGCCCTCGGTGCCACCGGGCGGCCCGAGATCGCTGTGATCACCTTTCCCGCGGGCACGTCGGCACTGGAGATCTCACGGGCGGTCAGCGAAAAGATCGGCGCGACGATCCCCGAGTCCGCCACCTGACTCTCGTCTCTGCGGTACGGAGTGCGCGCGAGCGTCGTGCGGAGCATGGTGACGCAGTGGCCGGAACCGTCGGTGTCGACGAGCGCCGGCGTGCTCGCTTCCGCGCTCACCTCGTCGGATACGGCGATGTACCGCGTCGAAGGAGCGGCGGCGATCGCACCGAATGGGCCTGAATGATGGCACCGAGTGTCGACAACGGGCCTCTGGGGCGAGTAATATGACACTCAGTGTCGCGTTCAATTGAACGCAATATGATCCCAAAATCATGTCATCGTCGACTGAATGAGGAGGCCCTCATGGGGTATGCCAACCCCGATTTCGATCTATTCCAGCTGCCAGAAGAGCATGTCGCGCTGCGCGAAGCGATCCGGGCACTCGCGCTCAAGGAGATTGAGCCCTACGCGGCCGACGTCGATGAGCGCTCACGATTCCCCGAAGAAGCGCTGAAGGCGCTGACGGCCTCCGGGTTCAACGCGATTCACGTACCTGAGCAGTACGAGGGCCAGGGCGCTGACTCGGTGGCCGCATGCATCGTGATCGAAGAGGTGGCCCGAGTGGACGCCTCTGCTTCGCTGATCCCGGCGGTGAACAAGCTCGGCACGATGGGCCTGATCCTCAACGGATCGGAAGAGCTCAAGCAGCAGGTCCTGCCTTCCATTGCCTCCGGCGAAGACATGGCGTCGTACGCCCTGTCGGAGCGTGAGGCCGGTTCTGATGCAGCGGCAATGAAGACACGTGCGCGCAAGGACGGCGACAACTGGGTCATCAACGGCACCAAGTGCTGGATCACCAATGGTGGCAAGTCCACCTGGTACACCGTCATGGCGGTCACTGACCCCGACATGGGTGCTCACGGAATCTCGGCATTCATGGTGCACAAGGACGATCCGGGTTTCACGGTCGGGCCGCTTGAGAAGAAGCTGGGCATCAAGGGTTCGCCCACCGCGGAGCTGTATTTCGAAGACTGCACCATCCCCGCCGATCGCATCATCGGCGAGCCGGGTACCGGCTTCAAGACGGCACTCGAGACCCTCGACCACACCCGCCCGACAATCGGCGCGCAGGCCGTGGGAATCGCACAGGGTGCACTCGACCAGGCCATCGAATACACAAAGCAGCGTCGCCAGTTCGACCGCCCGATCAGCACGTTCCAGGGCGTCGAGTTCATGATCGCCGATATGGCAATGAGCATCATGGCCGCTCGCCTCATGGTCTACACCTCGGCCGCCCGCGCCGAGCGTGGTGAGAAAAACCTCGGCTTCATCAGCTCGGCGTCGAAGTGCTTTGCTTCCGACGTCGCGATGCAGGTCACCACCGACGCCGTGCAGCTGTTCGGCGGCGCAGGCTACACACGTGACTTCCCGGTCGAGCGCATGATGCGCGACGCCAAGATCACGCAGATCTACGAGGGCACCAACCAGATCCAGCGCGTCGTGATGAGCCGCGCGCTGCTGCGCTGACCTCCAATCACGCTCGGCTACAACAGAATCAACGACGACGCCCCGCTCGAGCTCTCGAGCGGGGCGTCGTCGTGTCGGTGTGGTTCAGCCTGCGTAGGCGGGCTGAAACAGCAGGTTTGCGTGCTGCGCTTTGGCGGCGTCGCGGAAGTTCTTCATGGCGCGCGGCATGTGGAAGTTGTTGGTGACGATCACCGCTCCCGTGGCACCCAACGACCTGAGCATGCGGACAGTGAACTCGGCATTCTGGACGGTCGAGGTCGACGCCGACTCGTTCACCATCTGCCACATCGGGACACCGCGATGGATCAGGCCGATGTTCATGAACTGCGCTTCGGAGATCGGTAGCCACCAGGTGTCGCCGCCGGACACGATCACGCGGTTGAACGGATGGGTGCGCGCGAGCTGGGCGCCGACGGTCATGCGCTGCTGCAGGACCGCGGGTGGCTGCCCCAACGTTCCCTGCTTTGCGCCGAGCACCACGATGTAGCGGGTGGGCGGACTCTGCCATAAGAAGACGCTGTTGGCGCTCAACAAGTCTGAGCTGCCGATATCGACACTGCCCGCGTTGATGTCGGCGTGAGCAGGAGCCGCGGCGACCACGCCGCCCGCGAGAGCTGTCGTCAGGGCCAGCAGCACCGCGGCGCTACGCAGTCGGAGATCTGTTCGTAGACGCATGCGGCCATCGTACGGAGAAGGTTGTGCGCGCTAAAGGCCACAGGGATCACTTCAGCAACAATTCTCACGAATGTAACGTTGCGGTTGGTCGTGTCGACTGGGCGTTTCGTCGTGCCGAGTGGGCGCTCGAGATTGCCGAGTGGGCGTCCTGTAGTGCCGACTGTGCGTTCGGGAGCGTCGAGTGGGCGTAGCTGGGCGTCGACCTCAATGCGCAAAACTTCGATGGATCAAATCGCGCGGTCTCTGCGTCCAAGCATCATGACTCCTTTTGATGCATCACAAGTAGATTCGCCTGAGATCGTCGAGCGCAAAGCAACGCTCAGTGTCACCGGTATCAGCGCTACTGAGTTCGATTCGACGTTCCGTCGACTCCGCGGCAGCGGATACATACTCAAGTCGACGTTGATGACGGCCCGTCAGCGCATCGTCGCGGTCGCTCAGCAGGCTCAGGGCGACGTCGTGGTCGCGGGCATGGCAGCACTGATCATGCACGGGAGTGTTTGGTATGACGAGGATTTCACCATCGAGCTGATCCGCGGCACGAGTTGCTCCGGCCGACCTGCGAAAGGGTCCGTTACTCACCGCCTCGACCTCGACCCCGCAGACATCGTGACCATTGACGGAATCAAGGTCACGAGCGTGATCAGGACGGCATTCGACATCGGCCGCATTCGGTTCGCGTCACGCGCGCTTGGATATCTCGACGCACTGGCGCGCGCGACCAACCTCGATGTCGCCGCGCTGGAAAAGTACACGGCCACGCAGAAGGGGAGGCGCAACGTGGTTCAGCTGCGGCGACTGATACCCCTGATCGACCGCCGAATCGAGTCGCCCACCGAGGCATGGCTGCTCCTGACCATTCTCGAGGGCGGACTACCGGCGCCTGACCTCCAGATCGAGGTACGCGACAGATCCGGCGAGGTCTACGCGCGCATCGACATGGGATACGAGGCACTCAAGATCGGCATCGAATACGACGGCGAACATCACACCCGGCCTGGTCAACAGGTTCGCGACGCCGAACGCCGCGCACGGCTGCTCGACGACGGATGGCTGATGATCTACGTCGACAAGGCCAAGCTCCGCGACAACCCGTACGCCGTCCTAGCTGCGATCAGGCAGGCGCTTCATCGGCGAGGTGCGTACTTCGACTAGGCCGGAGCGCCCACTCGACGCTCTCCGGCGCCCAGTCGACGTGCTCGCGCGCCCACTCGACGCTCTCCGGCGCCCAGTCGATCTCAGAGCGCGACGTACTTGACGGTCAGGTACTCCTCGATGCCCTCGGAGCCGCCCTCGCGGCCGATGCCAGACTGCTTCACGCCGCCGAAAGGTGCTGCGACGTCGGAGATGACGCCACGGTTGACGCCGACCATCCCGACGTCGAGCTTCGACGCGACGCGCATGCTGCGGTCGAGGTCGCGGGTGAAGAAGTAGCCTGCCAGGCCGTACTCGGTCGAGTTGGCTGCGGCGATCGCCTCGTCCTCGGAGTCGAAGGTGCTGATCACCGCGACGGGTCCGAAGATCTCGTCGCGGGTGACCGGTGCGTACGCGTCAACCTGATCGATCACGGTCGCGGGGTAGAAGTAACCCTTGCCCTCCGGTGCCTTGCCGCCCAGGCGAACCCGACCACCGTGTGCGACAGCACTTTCCACCGCTGCGGCGACCTTGTCGCGCTGCGCCGCGGTCACGAGCGGTCCGAGCGTCACGCCCTCCTCGTAGCCGGGGCCGAGTCGCACCGCCGACATCTTCTCGATCAGCTTGTCGGTGAACTCTTCGGCAACCCCGGACTGCACCAGAAAGCGGTTCGCCGCGGTGCAGGCCTCGCCGCCATTGCGCATCTTCGCGAGGAACGCGCCCTCGACAGCCTTGTCGACGTCGGCGTCGTCGAATACGACGAATGGTGCGTTGCCGCCGAGCTCCATCGACGTCCGCTGCACCCGCTCAGCGGCCTGTGCCATCAGATTTCGACCCACCGGCGTCGAACCGGTGAAGCTGATCTTGCGGATCCGATCGTCGGTGATGATGGCCGACGCGACGCCTCGCGCGTCCGTGGTCGGCAGCACCGACAGCACGCCCGCGGGCAGTCCTGCTTCGGCGAAGATCTCCGCCAGCGCGAGCATGGTCAGCGGTGTCTCGTGCGCGGGCTTGACCAGCATGACGTTGCCCGCAGCCAATGCCGGACCGATCTTGCGCGTGCCCATCGCCAGTGGGAAGTTCCACGGCGTGATCGCGAGCGAAGGGCCAACTGGTCCGTGGCTCACCAGGATTCGGCCGGTGCCTGCCGGCGACTGGGTGCAGCGACCGTCGATCCGGACGGCCTCTTCGGCGAACCAGCGCAGGAACTCGTTGCCGTACTTGGTCTCCGAAATGCTATCCGGCAGTGCGCGACCCAGCTCGAGCGTCATGAGCATGGCCAGGCTATCGGCGCGGTCGGCGACCAATTCGAAAGCGCTACGCAGGATCTCGCCGCGTTCACGGGCGGGCGTTGCGGCCCAGGAGTCGGCGACGGCTACGGCGCGGTCGAGTGCGTGTACGGCGTCGTCGACGCTGGCGTCGGCAACGGTGGTAAGTGCCTCCTCGGTGGCGGGGTTGATGACATCGAATGTCTTGCCGCTCTTGGCCTCGACCTCCTTGCCATCGATCCAGAGCCCGGTCGGGATTCCGTCGAGCACGGCCTGTGGGTCAAGCACCTGGGTGCTGGTCATGCGAGTTCCCTTCGTGATGACAGTGAGTCGGGGGCGATGCCTCGACGTCGAGAGAGGGGTTGCGGTCGAAGAAGCCGAATGGCTTGAGCCAGAACGACACGGTGTCGGCCGGCATCACCGGCCAGTCCTCTGGGCGGGTGATGTGATGGATTCCGAACGTGTACCACAGCACGACGTCGGTGTTCTCGATCGGCCGATTGGCCTTGGTCCACACGCCGAGTCCGGTGTCGCGTTCCGACTGATTGACGAACTCGCCTGCGGGCCAACGTTCGTCCGGGTGATTGGGGGTCACCCAGAGGGTGTGTCCCATGACGGTCGCGCGTTGGAAGATCGGCGACGCCGGGTCGAACATCGCCGGGAAGGCGCCTGTCGGAACCAGCTTGTACGCGGGATTCAGGCCGAGTGCCGTTGTCTTGTTGGGATTGGCGATCTTCCACGATTTCTGCGTCGCGAAGTTGGGGTCCTGCATACCCTCTGACTCGGTGAGCAGCGGCGTATTCTGTTGCACCAGGCCGAGACCGAGCGGATTGTCGGGGCCCATCGGCTCGACGACAGTCTCGCTGGCGTAGACCGTGTTGTCGGAGCCGTCGATGTCGAGATCCATTCGCGCAACGAGGAAATGCTGGTGGAACGGAGCGTACGTGCGGTTATCGACCGTCGTGCCGTGCGGATTCGACGTCACGCCGGGCGGCATCGGTGTGGTCACCATGATGCCGGTGGCCCGTACCTCGCATTCGATGTTGCCGTCCTGATAGAAGCGCCAGTAGACGAGGTACTCGTAATTGGCAACCGTGACATGGAAACTCACCGTCAACCGACGCATACGACGCACCTCTGCGCCTGCGTCGTGATCGACGTGCTTCCACAGCACGGCGTTGTCTTCCTCGTGGATGCAGATCGCGTTCGTGATGGTGTACGGCTCACCGGCGCTGTTGTGCAGCGTGGCGTCGAGGTATCGGATCTCGCCGAGACAGTCGCAACCAAGCTCGAGCGACGTCGTCATGAAGCCGAGGCCCCACTCGCCGATATCGAAAGCCGTTCGGCGGTAATGATCCTCGCTCGGATCACGATAGGGGACGACCATCTCCGCGAACGAGAGACGATGCGCGATCTTGCGTACCTGTCCACCGTCGTCGTAGGTGACGGTGTGCAGGGTCATGCCCTCGCGATAGTTGAAACCCACACGCAGCGACCACTTCTGCCACGTGAGCTTGTTTCCTTCGAGCGTGAACGACGGCCCGTCGGGCTGGGTGATCTCCAGTGGTTTGAGCTCAGGCCGGTTGAAAGTGTCCCGAATGCGTTGCGGGATATGGCGAGGAACGTACTCGCCCATCACCTCCGGCTGGTCGAAACCGCCGGTGTCCTCGATGCGCAGTAGTTCCATCGTGTTCACGTCGATCACACAGTGCAGCCCCGACACCGGGTTCGCATACGGGTTGGAGCCCTCACTGTTGCGCACCCAGGTGTCCGACCAGCCGAGGCGTCGACCGCGGTACTCCTCGGGGATGACCGCGCCACCGTAGGTCCACGTATCCATGAAAACGCCGTCCAGATCGGTGATCCCGCGTCGAGCCAACGCCGCCTGGACGTCGGGGTGAGCACGCAGGACGCGGTCGCACTCCTCGAACTCGTCGACCGTGAAGTTCGCCTGGACGTCGGGAATCAGTTCGAACGAGTCGACGCTGTCACCCGAGATCGACACGAACGACTTGTAGGTCGTGTTCTCGCCACTGTTGAAACAGACCACCACCGCGCGACGCGGCGGAAGCGTGCCGTCGGCGTCGAATGCGGCGAGTTCGGTCTTCGTCGGCTCCGCGAGTTCGATCGACGCATAGCGCCAGCCGTCGCCGACACCCTGCTCGCTACCGAGTAGGGCTGTGACGGAACGGAATTCGTCGGCGGTCAGCGGATCGAGGGGATGCGGTTGATCCAGGGGATGCGGGGACACGACTCTCCTTAGTGGTCGAGCAATTGACGATTCGGCAGGTCAGGCGTTGTCCTTGAGTGCCTGGCACAGCACCGCCAGACCATCGCGCAGCAGGTCGTCGCCGATGACCAGCGGTGGCAACAGGCGTAGCACGTTGCCGTAGGTGCCGCAGGTCAACGCGACGACACCCTGGGCGAGAGCCGCCTTGGCCACCGCGGCGGTGAGGTCGGGATTGGGTTCACGAGTCGGGGATCCGTCTTCGGCGGGCGTGACCAGTTCGACGGCGATCATCGCGCCGCGACCGCGGATGTCACCGATCACGGGCAGGCCTGCACCGTCGAGTTCGTCCTTGGTGGCCGAGAGCGTCTCGGTGATGATTGTCTCGATGTGTCGCGCCCGGCCACACAGGTCGAGCGATTCCATCTGGTCGATGGCGGCCAACGCCGCGGCGCACGCAACGGGATTGCCGCCGTAGGTGCCGCCGAGTCCGCCGCCGTGCACCGTGTCCATGATGTCGGCGCGGCCGGTGACTGCGGACAGTGGCATTCCGCCGGCAATGCCCTTCGCCATCGTGATGAGGTCGGGCGTGACGCCCTCCTGCTCACACGCGAACCACGTTCCGGTACGGGCGAATCCGGCTTGCACCTCGTCGGCGACGAACAGCACGCGGTGCATCGTGCACCACTCGGCCAGCGTCGAGAGGAATCCCGGTGCGGGAACGATGAATCCACCCTCGCCCTGGATCGGTTCGATGACGATCGCGGCGGTGGTCTCGGCACCGACCTGCTTCTCGATCATCGAGATCGCGCGTTTGGCCGCGGCCACACCGTCGCTGCCGAGTTCGTCGCGGTACGGATAGCTCATCGGCATCCGGTACACCTCGGGCGCGAACGGCCCGAAGTTGCGCTTGTACGGCATGCTCTTGGCCGTCATCGCCATCGTCAGGTTGGTGCGCCCGTGGTAGGCGTGATCGAACGCGATGACCGCGTTGCGTCGCGTCGACAGCCGGGCGATCTTGACCGCGTTTTCGACGGCCTCGGCGCCCGAATTGAACAGCACGGTGCGCTTCTCGAAGTCGCCGGGGGTGATCTCGTTGAGCTTCTCGGCGACGGCAATGTAGCCCTCGTACGGCGTCACCATGAAGCAGGTGTGCGTGAAGTGCGCGGCCTGCTCGGCGACTGCCGCCGCCACGGCGGAGTTGCTCGCGCCGACGGATGTGACGGCGATTCCGGAGCCGAGGTCGATCAGCGAGTTGCCGTCGACGTCGACGATCACTCCGCCGTCGGCGTCGGCCGCGAAGACGGGAACGCTGGAGCCGACGCCCGCGGCGACGGCACCCAGTCGGCGTTGCCCGATCTCCATCGAGCGTGGGCCGGGCAGTTCGCTGACCAGCTTCCGCTCCTGGGGCAGCCGGTAGACGATGTCGGTTGCTGTGGTCATGGACACCAGTGTTCGCCTGCGGGCCCCACCTGCGGACCTGACAAGTTGTACAGCGATCTGACGTTGCACTGCCACAATGTCCAGTTGGCGGTTACGGTGGGTGGGTGACCACCGTTCGATGGCTGATGGCCCAGCGTCGACTCGAACTCTCGCTGCGCGCCGGGGCCGACGGCCTCGACCGCGAGCTCGACTGTGCGGTCAGCTCTGAACTCGTGAGCACCGCCGACTGGTTGCAGGGCGGCGAGGTGCTGCTGACCACCGGTATGCGACTGAACGACGACGACGACGTCGCGCAGCGCGAGTTCGTACGCAGCCTCCACGCCGTCGGTGCCGCCGCGATCGGATTCGGTGTCGGCCTCGGATTCGACGAGGTGCCCGCGGGTATGCTCGTAGCCGCCGACGAGTTCGGTCTCCCGCTGTTCGAGGTTCCGCTCGCGATACCGTTCTCGGCGATCACGCGGGCGGTCCTCGATCAGATCGCCGCGCAACGGTCGGCACGGCTGGTGTCAGCGACGCGCGCGCAACCTCGGATGACCAGGGCGGCAACGGTATCGGGATCAAAGGGGCTCGTGCGCGAGCTCGCCGATGCGGTCGGTCAGCGAGTGATCTTGTTCGACGCCGGGCACACCCCGGTTGCCGAGGCGCCGGGAAAGGCGAATTCCGTTGAGCTCGAACAGCTTCGCTCGATTGTGGTACGTGACCCGGCATCGGCGGGTGCCGTCCGCGTGACCGACGATTCGGTGCTCACCGTCGCGCGAGTCGGTTCGGGGGCAACGACCTTCGGGCATCTCGGCGTCATCGGGTCGAGTCCACTCGACGACGTCGGCCGCATGCTGATCGGCCACGCCGTCTCGCTGCTCGTCATCGAATATGCCAAGCCGCAAGAGGTTCGACGCGACGTCGGCGAACTCCAGGGCGAAGTGCTCGCGCTCGCCATGGACCGCCACGTCGGGGAGCGATCGCGCGAAATGCTGCTCCGGGCAGCCGATCCCGAGGGTCGGGTACGTGCGGTGGTGTTCCGTTTCGAGAGTGTCGACGACGCACAGCACGGTGCTCGACGCCTCGCCGTCGAGTTCGAGCGGCGGTGGCGACCGGTGTTCGTGCACCGGTGCGACAACGAACTCGTCGGCCTGATCCGCGGCGACGATCACGTCCAATTCGCCACCGGGCTCCTCGGAATACTCAGTGCGACGGGCGCCGTGCGTGGCGGCTTGGGGCCGTCGGTTCCGGTCGACGACGTCGCCGACTCCGTACGTCAGGCCCGCCTCTCGTGTCGGTCGGCAGCGGCAGGTCAACTACTCGACCTCTACGACCTCCGCTCGCTACTCGCGAGCGACACCGTGCGAGAAGTGTTGCGCGACAGCTACGCCGAGCGCATCGCCCCGCTTGTCGCCTACGACGCCGCGAACGCCGGACATCTGCAGCAAAGTCTGCTCGCGTACCTCGAGGCCAATGGCAACTGGGGTGCCGCCGCGAGCGCACTCGGCGTGCATCGGCACACCCTGCGCGGCCGTATCGAGCGTGTCGAGGACATGCTCGCCGTCGACCTCGGCGACGCTCGCACCCGCGCCGAACTGCTGCTGACCCTGCTGAGCGAGAGCGCGTGAGCGCCCGCCGCCCTTGGCTTCCCGTCGTCCTCGCGACGTTGCTGCTGGCGACGGCATGCACCGACGGCGGCTCGAATCCGGCGCAAGGTTCCGGGACGACCGCGAGTGCGGGGACGTCCGCCGGGACGGGAACGACCGGCAGCACAGGAACAACCGTCAGCGCTGCCTACGCCAACCTCGGCGACAGCTACAGCGCGGGAACGGGAGTGCGCCCGCTCGTCGAGGATTCGCCGCTGCAGTGCCAGCGGTCGTCGTCGAACTTCGCACACGTGCTCGCCCAACGACGCGGGCTTGCCCTCGACGATGTCAGTTGCGCGGGCGCGACGACGTCGGATTTCTTTGCGGCACAATACTTTGGCGTCGATCCGCAGCTCGACGCGCTCGGGGAGGGTACGCGGATCGTGACGCTGATGATCGGTGGCAACGACGGTGACATCTTCTCCGGCACCATCGCCGACTGCGGGGAGGTGGCCGCCGACGACCCGACCGGTGCGCCATGCCGCGCCCGATACGGCGACAGCATCGTGCGCAGGGTGCGGACCAACACCTATCCGGCACTGGTGAAAGCGCTGCGCGCCGTTGCCGACCGAGCCCCGAAAGCGCGCGTGCTCGTCGTCGGATATCCGTGGATTCTGCCTCCGACGACAGGCTGCTATCCGACGATGCGCATTGCCGCGGGCGACGTCGCGTACATCCACGACCTGCAAGCAACGCTCAACGAGACTGTGGCGCGAGCAGCCACCGAGACCGGGGCGACGTTCGTCGACATGTCGACGGTCTCCGAGGGTCACGACGCCTGCCGGCCCGAGGGCGTGCGCTGGATAGAACCGCAGGTCGGGTCGTCGGCTCCGATTACGGTGCACCCCAACGTCGACGGCCAGCGCGCCATCGCCGACCAGGTCGGCGCCGCGTTGGGCCGGTAAACCACCCGACGGGCGGGCGGTGCACAACTATCCACAGTCAGCCGCGCATCCACAGCATCGCCCGGGCGGCGACGTCACCGCCGACACACCGCGATCGGCGCGAGACGCTATGGTCCGTGACCGGACTCGAGCACGACGACCAGTGGCGCGGCGTCTTCTCCTGGGCTGAACTGACTCGCCGCGACTTCAGCCAGGCGCAGGTACGGCGGCTGGTCGATGCGGGCGACCTGCGCCTCCTGCGTCGAGGCTGGTACGCCACCTCGTACGCCGACCCGACGGTTGTTTCCGCGGTGAGCGCGGGCGGAGTCTGCACCTGTGTCAGCGCGCTCGACCTCCACGGAGTGTGGGTTGCCCCGCTCGGCGATCTCGTCCACGTCCGCGGTCGCAAAGTCGCCGCGCGCGGATCTGCCGGCACACACCACGCGTGCACTCGCTACGGACGGGCGCCACGGGAGGTCTACCCGCTCGATGACGTGGCCACGGCTCTGCAGTACGCGGTCCGCTGCCTCAACGAAGAGGGAATCGTCGCCGCGTGCGATTCCGTGCTGCACCAGGGGCTTCTCGAGTTCACTGACCTGCAGGCGCTGTTCTCGTCGATGCCCGTCCGGATCAGGCGACTCCTCGACAGGTGCGCTGACTGTCTCGACTCCGGGGCCGAGTCCATCTTCGGATTCCGCCTGACCACGCTGGGGATCGCGTTCGAGAGTCAGGTGGAGATTCCCGGGATCGGCCGGGTCGACTTCTTGATCGGTAAGCGGCTGATCGTGGAAGTCGACAGCGTCGCCTACCACGACAAATCGCAGGAGCAACGGGAGAAGGACCGGGTCAGAGACGAGACCGCTCACCGCCTTGGCTACATCCCGTGGCGGATCTCGTACAAGCGGCTCATGTTCACGTGGGACGAAGTGGTCGACACGCTTCTCGCGATGATCCGCAGGCGCGATCACCTCAAATCGCTGGCCGAGCCGCCCGAGCTGACGCGCCAGGCGGCCGATTCCGGCACCGACCACGCCCTCGGCTACTGGGACGACCCCGACTTCGCGGGATGCTGAACATGCGCGCAGTCCGCAGCGGAGGGGTACGTACACAACTGTGACGTCAGCGGGACGCCGCGACAATTATTGTCGTGGCCTCGCGCTGGCGACCGGATTGTGTACGCAGTACCCGCGCCGCGGCGCCCGCAGCCGCAGCGGATTCGGGCGCCGCGCGCGCCCGATCCGCGCCGCGATCCGAGTGCGTAAGCGGCCTGAGCAGGGCGAATTGTCGCCGATCGTTGCGGTTTGGAACACTGTAGGCCGTGAGGAGTTCCGCTGAGGTCGCAGCCCGTTCCGCTGAATTGTTCCGTCGGGCCCAGGATGCGACGCCCGGTGGGGTCAATTCGCCCGTGCGCGCGTTCTCGGCGGTCGGCGGCACTCCGCGTTTCATCGCCTCGGCGAAGGGCTGTCATCTGACGGACGTCGATGGCAACGACTACGTCGATCTCGTTTCGTCCTGGGGTCCGATGATCCTCGGGCACGCGCATCCCGCAGTTGTGGAGGCAGTGCAGAAGACGGCAGCGCATGGTCTTTCCTTCGGTGCGCCGACCGAGGGCGAAATCGAACTCGCCGAAGAGATCATCGACCGCGTCGACCCGGTCGAGCGTGTTCGCCTGGTCAATTCGGGTACCGAGGCGACGATGTCGGCGATCCGCCTCGCGCGCGGCGCCACCGGACGCTCGAAGATCATCAAGTTCTCCGGCTGCTACCACGGTCACGTCGACGCGCTGCTCGCCGACGCTGGCTCCGGAATCGCGACGCTCGGCCTCCCCACGACGCCCGGTGTCACCGGGGCGTCGGCACACGACACCATCGTCCTGCCCTACAACAATCTCGACGCCGTGGCCGAAGCGTTCGCCACCTACGGCGACGAGATCGCGGCCGTGATCACCGAAGCTGCGGCAGGCAACATGGGTGCTGTCGCCCCTGTCGACGGCTTCAACGCCGGCCTGCGCGATCTCACCCGACGCCACGGTGCGCTCTTCATCATCGACGAGGTCATGACGGGTTTCCGCGTCAGCCCCGCCGGGTGGTACGGCCTCGAGGGTGTTGCCGCCGACCTCTACACCTTCGGCAAGGTGATGAGCGGGGGACTGCCCGCCGCGGCGTTCGGCGGTCGCACCGACATCATGGAGAACCTCGCACCCACCGGGCCCGTCTACCAAGCGGGCACGCTCAGCGGTAACCCGGTCGCCGTCGCCGCCGGACTCGCGACTCTCCGCAACGCCGACGCCGACGTCTACACCGCGCTCGACGCCAACGCCAACCGCCTGGCCTCCCTGTTCGCCGAGGCGCTCACCGACGCGGGCGTCGGTCACCGGGTGCAGCTGGCGGGCAACCTGCTCAGTGTGTTCTTCACCTCCGACCCCGCGACGCCGATCACCGACTACGCCGCCGTCAAAAACACCGAGACCTGGCGTTTCGCACCCTTCTTCCACGCGCTGCTCGACGCGGGCGTGTACGCACCGCCGAGCGCATTCGAAGCCTGGTTTGTCTCTGCGGCGCTGGACGAGGATGCTTTTGGTCGAATCGCTGACGCGCTGCCGGCCGCAGCCCGCGCTGCAGCGCACGCCACGCAATCGGGGGAGTCCGACTGATGCACACGATCGTCCACATGATGCGCCACGGAGAGGTGCACAACCCGGACGGCATCCTCTACGGCCGCCTGCCCGGATTCCGCCTCTCGCCGACCGGCCGCGCTCAGGCGGAGAAGGTCGCGGGCACGCTCGCCGACCACGACATCACCGCGGTCTTCGCTTCCCCGCTGCAGCGGGCCCAGGAGACCGCCACCCCGATCGCCGCAGCGCACGGACTGCCGATCTTCACCAACGATCAACTCATCGAGGCCGACAACGTCTTCGAAGGCCTCAAGGTCTCCGTCGGCGACGGCGCGCTGAGCAAGCCCCGACACTGGGTCAAGCTGCGCGACCCATTCACCCCGTCGTGGGGAGAGCCCTACATCCAGCTCGCGCATCGCATGCTCGCCGCCGCCAACAAGGCGCGCGACGCCGCCCGCGGCCACGAGGCGGTCTGCGTCAGCCACCAACTTCCCGTCTATACCCTCCGACGCTTCCTCGAAGGTCAGCGTCTCTGGCACGACCCCCGTCGTCGGCAATGCTCACTGGCCTCGCTGACCAGCCTCATCTACGACGACGACGCCCTCGTCGACATCATCTACTCCGAACCCGCCGGGCATTCCGACCCGCTCGCGACCGGGGCATGAGCCGGATCTGACACATGCGCAGTAAGACCTTCACCGCAGTCCTGTTCGCCGTGCTGATGACGCTCGGCGTGCTGCTCAGCGGCTGCAGCGGAGGCAACGACGCCGTCGCACAGGGCGACACCTTTCAATTCGTGTCGCCGGGTGGGAAGACGTCGATCACCTACCCCGAGTCCGAGCGCAAGCCGATCGCAGATCTCATCGGCCCCGACCTCGTGGCCGACAAGCAGATCGACGTCGACAAGGACTTCGCAGGCAAGGTCACGGTGATCAACGTGTGGGGTTCGTGGTGCGGACCGTGTCGCGCGGAGGCCGACGACCTCGAGACCGTGTATGAGCAGAACAAGGACAACGGCGTCGCCTTCGTCGGTATCAACCTGCGCGACGATCGGCAGTCGGCCAAGGACTTCGTCGCCGACCGCAAGGTCGGGTACCCCTCGATCTACGACTTCGACGGCGCGACGCTCGCCTCGATGACAACCCCCACCTCGGTCGTCCCGACTACCGTCGTCCTCGACCGGCAGCACCGTCCGGCCGCGGTCTACCTGCGGACCGTAAGCGCGGAGGAACTCGGCGCGATGGTCAAGAAGGTCGCCGCCGAAGACTCCGGAAAGCAGCCGTGAGCGGCATGGGACAAACCTTCGCCGACACGGTCACCAGCGGTCCGCTGCTGCTGGCTATGGCCGCGTGCGTGATCGCCGGACTCGTCTCGTTCGCATCCCCATGCGTCGTGCCACTCGTCCCCGGCTACCTCTCGTACCTGGCAGGCCTCGTCGGGGCGGAGGCGCCCGCGGTGACGGTCGGCGAGTCGCCCAAACGCGGACGCTCACGGGTGGCGATCGCCGCAGCCCTCTTCGTCCTCGGTTTCACCGTCGTCTTTGTTGCCGCGACGGCAACGGTCCTCGGCATCACGAGCACCGTGATCGTCAATCACGATGTGCTGCAACGCATTGGCGGGGTGGTGACGATCGTGATGGGTCTCGTCTTCATCGGGCTCGTCCCGATGATGCAGCGCGAGTTCCGCTTCGCGCCGCGCAACGTGTCGAACATCGTCGGAGCGCCACTGCTCGGCGCGGTCTTCGCACTCGGCTGGACCCCGTGCCTCGGTCCGACACTTGCCGCGGTCATCGCCACCGCGAGTGGGACGCAGGGCGCGACGGCGGTCAAGGGCGTGGCGCTGATCATCGCGTACTGCGCGGGCCTTGGCATTCCGTTCGTCATCCTCGCGTTCTCGTCCGCGTGGGCGCTGCGCAGCCTCGGCTGGCTGCGCACGCACGCACGACTCATCCAGATCTTCGGCGGCATCATGCTGATCGCGGTCGGAGTGGCTCTCGTCACCGGCTGGTGGGATCAGTTCATCGTGTGGGTCCGCGACGCTTTCATCTCCGACACCGAACTTCCGGTATAGAGGCGGGCGAACATGACACAGACCATCGACCGACCGTCCACCCCCGCGCCGCAGACCCCGCAGCGTCCGCTCTGGGTCAAGCGTCGGGTGCTGTGGCCGCTGCGCAACCTCTGGCGCAGCCTCACGTCGATGCGCACCGCGTTGGTGCTGCTGTTCCTGCTCGCACTGGCCGCGATCCCCGGTGCGTTGCTGCCGCAGCGAGAACTCAACGAGCAGAAGACACTTCAGTACATCTCCGACCACGGCTGGCTCGGCGAATGGATGGACAAGATCCAGCTCTTCGACGTCTTCAAGAGCGCGTGGTTCACGGCCATCTACGTCCTGCTGTTCATCTCGCTGGTCGGCTGTCTCACCCCGCGCATCATCGAGCACGCCAAGAGTCTGCGCGCCAAACCCGTTGCCGCACCGCGCAATCTGTCGCGCATGCCGCGACACATCACCGAGACGGTCGACGGTGAGCCTGCCGAACTCGCCGAACGCATCTCGGGCAACCTGCGTGGCTGGCGACGCGAGATCACCGTGCGCGAACCGTCGAAGGCATACCCGGACGGCTGCGTCGAGGTATCGGCCGAAAAGGGATATCTGCGCGAATTCGGTAACCTGGTCTTCCATTTCGCACTGCTGGCGCTGCTCGTGTCGATCGCGGTGGGCAAGGTGTATGGCTATGAGGGCACGCGCAGTCTCGTCGCCGACGGCGAGCAGGGACTGTGCAACACGTCGACGGCGGTCTACGACTCATTCCGTGCGGGCGCCCTGGTGGACGGCACCAACCTCTCACCGTTCTGCATCCGCGTCGACGACTTCTCCGCGACCTTCCTCCCTGACGGTCAGCCGTCGATGTACGACGCGAAGATCCGCTACACCACCGACCCGCGGACACCGTCGTCGCAGTGGCAGGAGCGGTCGGTGCGCGTCAATGATCCGCTGCGCGTCGCGGGCGACCGCGTCTACGTGCTGGGCAACGGCTTTGCGCCGACCTTCACCGTGACCTTCCCGAACGGGGAGAAGCGCACGCAGACCGCGCTGTTCATCCCCGAGGTCATGCAGACCATGCTGTCGTCGGGCGCTGCCCGCTTCGACACCCCGGCGGGCCTGTACCCCGACGAGGACACTCGCCGCAAGAATCAGATCGCCCTCGAAGGACTCTTCGCGCCGACGGCGAGCTACGACGGCACACTGCTCAGCTCCTCGTCGCCCGAGCCGAACGACCCACAGGTCGCGATCCGGATCTACCGTGGCGACACCGGTCTCGACACCGGCCGAGCGCAGAACGCCTACTCGCTGGACACCGACATGATCCATCAGGGCAGGCTCAACCGTGAGGCGCAGGCGAACCTGAAGGTCGGCGAGAGTGCGAGCCTTCCCGACGGCACCAAGGTCAGCTTCGACGGCTACAAGCGTTGGATCTCCGTCCAGGTCTCGCACGACCCGGCGCAGGTCTCGGTGTTGGTGTCGGCGATAGTGATGCTGGTCGGACTGGTGGTGTCGCTGATCGTCAAACGCCGCAGGATCTGGGCGCGTTTGGTGCCCGACTCGGACTACGGCGACCGACGACGTACGGTAGTAGAGATTGCCGGGCTGGCCCGCACCGACCAGGCCGGCTGGGGCGAGGGCTTCGACGAGCAGGCACGCGGCCTGCTCACCGACGACAACAGGCGAGCACGACATCTGTAGTCGCGGACGCTTCCAGCAGACCGCAGTAGCTTCCAGCAGACCGCAGCAGTAGAGATAGGGCCAGCGATGGGTAACGGAACAGACCAGATCGACGAGACGATGGCGCGCTACTCCGACCTTCTGTTCGGTACCGCGATCACCATCTACGTCCTGGCGATGCTCATGTTCCTCGCCGCCCTCGCGGGAGCGCGCTCTCGAAAGCTCACCGCAACAAAGGAACTCGTCACAGCGGGAGGCGGTTCGACGACGCAGCGCGCCCCCGGCAAGATCGAGGGCCCGGCTCCGCGCACGCTGTCGGAGAAGATCGGCAACATGGCCTATCCGGTCGTGTTCGTGGGACTCATCGCACATATCGCGTCGATCGTCACCCGCGGAATCGCGACCGACCGCGCCCCCTGGGGCAACATGTACGAGTTCATCTCACTGACCTGCGCCGCCTGCGTGGTCGCCGGGCTCGTCATCCTGCGTAAGCAGATCAACCGCCCGCTGATCGCGTTCGTGCTGCTCCCGGTCACGCTGCTGATGTTCATCGGCGGCCGCTGGCTCTACACGCAGGCCGCGCCCGTGGTCCCGGCGCTCAAGTCGTACTGGTTGGCCATCCACGTCTCGATCATCTCGATCAGCTCCGGCGTGCTGCTCGTGTCCGGTGTCGCCAGCATCCTGTACCTGGTCAAGATGCGGTGGGGAGCGTCGTCGGAGACAGTCTCCGAGACCGGCGGCGGCGTGGTCGGAGGACTGCGTCGACTTGTCGCCCACATCCCCACCGCCGAGGCGCTCGACCGTCTCGCCTACAAATGCGTCGTGTTCGGATTCCCGCTCTTCGGACTCGGAATCGTGTTCGGCGCCATCTGGGCAGAGTCGGCGTGGGGCCGCTTCTGGGGCTGGGACCCCAAGGAAACCGTCTCGTTCATCGCCTGGATCATCTACGCGGCATACCTGCACGCCCGTGCGACTGCCGGCTGGCGCAACAGCACCGCAGCATGGATCAACGTCGCCGGATTCGTCGCGCTGCTGTTCAACCTGTTCATCATCAACTTGGTGGTTTCCGGCCTGCACTCCTACGCCGGGCTGTGACACGAGCCCGCCTACGCGGGACCGTGACATAGCGCCCGCCTACGCGGGACCGTGACCGTGGGGAGTTCGGGCGCCGCGCTCTGACGCCGCCTGTGCGCGAACCATTTTGAGCAGATCGATCATCACGTCGATGGTGTCGGGACAAAGGCTGCCCAGATCGACCCCGGACAGGTGCGTCTCGGTGGTTGCGAGCATCTCGACGTAGTCGCGCTGCCGTTGCACGCGATCGAGGTCCTCGGAGGGATTCGAGAGGAAATACGTCACGCTCACCTCGAAGGCACTCGCGATCGCCTCGACGGTCTTGAACGACGGCGTGCGCGCCTTGCCCGTGCGCAACTGCGAGATATAGGCGTCGCTCAACGAGTGGCCGTGCTGGTTGGCCTTCTCAGCGATCCGTTTGCCTGTGTACCGTCGACCGTCTTCATCGCGAGAATGCTCGAAGAGTTCGGCCAGTTTGGCGGCGAAACTGTCGTCGCCGTCGGGAATCGTGCCCGGGCGAGTGGTCATGTTTCAGAACTCGCTCGACGTGTCGATTGTGATGCCGGCGATCTCGATAACGGTGTCCCTCTGGCGCGGTCTCAGCTACGGAATCGTAATCGTACCCACACACTGCGGAGCGACGTCGGGCATCCTCGATGCACGATTCGTCACAGTTCGTCGTTGGGTCTCCGTGTGCGCCGATCGAGATCGCGAAGGAAATCCGCGTCGTCGTCAGGACCGACAGGGCCGTGGGTGCGAGACCCAGGCCGCCTCACCGTCGAGTCATGGCGTTCCGCCAGTGCGGGCCCGAATGCACGCCACAACAGAAAACCGATCGCGGCCAAGCCGACGATGGCCAATAGAAACGTCATGGCAACCTCCCATCTATCAGGGTACGCGTCCCGATGTGGAAGACCGGTGAGCCCTTACCGGCGAGTACGACTATCCGACGCGACGGTTGAGGAGGGCTACGACGTCCTCCTCGCGGAAACGACGATGGCCGCCCGGGGTACGGATCGACCCGAGGATGCCTGAGCTCGCCCACCGTGCGACGGTCTTGGGGTTCACATTGAACATCGCGGCAACCTGGCCGGGGGTCAGGGTGTGCTGGCTCGCGAGGCCGGGGGTGATGACGGTGGCGATACCAGGGTTGAGTGCGGTCATTGTTCTCCCCTTTGGGTTTCTCTTCCGAGACGCGCGGTGATTGCGCGCTGACACATGAATACACGCAAAACGCCCAGGTACTCGAACCGTCATTACGAGGTAAAGAGAGTCAAAAGGTGCCCGTGACCTGCAAACACCGATTATGCACCCAAGTATCCTGAACATGTGACCGACAAGCAGGACCCCACTCGAGCGGGTACGCACAAACCAGACAACACAGACATCGCAGGTCAGAGCCATGTGGGCATGGGAACGCTGCTCGTCTCGATCCTTCTCTACACCGTGGCGCGACTGCTGTTGGTTGTGGTTGTGGCCGCGATCATTATGGGAATCGGCGCGCTCGCGGGCGTCGCCGTGCCGCTGTTGGTAGCGGCGGTGTTCGGTGTTCTCATCGCACTTCCGTTGGGAATGGTGTTGTTCAAGAAGCTGCGCGTGCGCGTCAATACCCAGATTGCGGCGGTCGACGCGGAGCGCCGTCGTAAACACGACGACCTCCAGACGCGCTTGCGTGGCGCAGATGGCAAACGAACCCCGAACACCAACGCCGACAGCGAATGAACGCGACAGTGAATGAACCCCGACAACCGATGAGCGACACCCTCGACCCGGCACGAACCGTCGACCACCGCACCGATCGACGCTGGGCCGACAACGCCGTGCGACTGATCGAGGCCGATGCGCGGCGCAGTGCCGATACACATCTGCTTCGCTGCGAACTTCCGGGATGGTCGCGCTGGATCGACGACGGAAGCAACGGTGCCCCGGGCACCGAGGTCGGCGTCGACCTCTATCTGAAGGACGAGAGCACCCATCCCACGGGCTCGCTGAAGCATCGACTGGCCCGCTCACTGTTCCTCTATGCGATCTGCAACGGATGGATCACCGAAGGCACCACGGTGATCGAGGCGTCGTCGGGATCGACGGCGGTCAGCGAGGCGTACTTCGCGCATCTGATCGGTGTGCCGTTCATCGCTGTGATGACGTCGGGGACATCGCCCGCCAAGACCGCACTGATCGAACGTGAGGGTGGTCGCTGCCACTTCGTCGAACGTGCGTCGGATGTGTACGACGAGGCGCTGCGGCTCGAGAGCGAACTCGGCGGACATTTCATCGACCAGTTCACGATGGCCGAACGCGCAACCGACTGGCGTGGGAACAACAACATCGCGGAGTCGATCTTCGCGCAGATGGCCACCGAGGATCATCCGGTGCCGACGTGGATCGTGGTGGGCGCGGGGACGGGCGGAACGTCGGCGACGCTCGGCCGCTACCTGCGCTACCGCAGACATCCGACGTGGCTGGCGGTCGTCGACCCGGAGAACTCGGTGTTCCTACCCGCCTATGAGACCGGCGACGGATCGCTGCGCTCGGAGACCGGGTCGCGGATCGAGGGGATCGGGCGGCCCCGCGTCGAGCCGTCGTTCGTGTCGCAGGTCATCGACCGCATGATCGGTGTCCCCGATGCCGCGTCGATCGCGGCTGCACGTCACCTGTCGGATCGCCTCGGGCGTCGTGTTGGCGCATCGACCGGAACCAACATGTGGGGTGTCGCGCAGGTCATCTCGGAGATGGTCGCGCAGCGGCGGGCAGGCAGCGTCGTCTCGCTACTGTGCGACTCCGGAGATCGTTACGCCACAACCTATTTCGACGACGACTGGGTCGCGGCGCAGGGCTTCGACCTCGCACCGCCGACCGCAGTCCTCGACGAGTTCTACCGGACGGGGGAGTGGACGGGCTGATCGGCTTCGACGACGGACGCGTCGGTCAACCCGAGTGCTTCGAGGCAGCTGCGGCGCATCGCATCGCGAATACCGGTGTGGTATCCGGAATGATCGCCGGTTTGGCTGCTTGCCACCGCGACATTGATCCGACGCCGCGCAAGCGAGCGATAGCCGTCGAGTCGGGTGAACCGATCATGGTCGCCAGGTCCGAAAACCAAACGAACCGTCGCGCCGCGGCGCCGTATGGTGTCGATGAACACATCCGGCATCTGGAAGCCGCGAACTCGGGAGAGCGCTGTGCGCGCGAGACGCGGCCGGACCCGCGCCGATACCTCGATGAGATCGCGGGCGCAGCGGGCGATCACGCGTTGGCGTTGGTGCTCCACCTTTGCATGCCAAGCGGGTGTATGCCATGCGGGCGTCGACCGCGACAGATGTGGGACGGGACGGGCGGGCCGTAGATCCCACCGATTGGGATTCACTACCACCGCAACGCTTCTCGCGCCGGGCAGCCTCGACGCGGTCTCGATCGCCGCGTGCGCCGACATCCAGCTTCCCGCGCATACCCCGACGTGCGCCACGACCTTCGCGTGCGAGAGGTCGACCTCGTCCAGAATCTGCAGACCGTCACGAACGTAGGGCGTGGTGAACAGCCCGGTGAACGTGTCCTCAGGTGCGGTTTGGCCGGACTCGCCGACGCCTCGACGGTCGAACCGGACCATCCGGCCACCACGTGCGGCTACGTCGAAAGCCATCTCGGTATAGAAGCGAGTGGGGCCACTGCCGATGTCGTGGCCGATCGAATGGCTTACGAGTACACGATCTGCACTCTCGTGGTTACCGAGAATGGCTGTGTCCCAGATGATCACACCGTCGTCGGTGGTGCAGAGTCGTGTCTGTACCGGCCGACCGTCGGTCGTGTTGCCGACGACGGCGCTCGTGGTGGCCACCGGCGAGATCGTCGTGGTGCCCGTGCCGAACCGTGCGCTGAGCCAACGCGCCACGCCCGGCATCTCGGCGGGATAGTCGGTGAACCACGGATCGATGGCGTCGATGAACGGAGCCTGATCGCCTATGGGCTTCACGGTTCCGCCGGCGTTCTCCACCGCGGTCGCCAGGGATCCGTCGAGGTCGTCGTCGCGGACGAGGGCGAGGATGTTGCTGTTGTGCACCTCGACGACCGACTCCGGGTCAATCGTCAGCCGAGACAGGGTGCGAGCGGCTTGCTTGTGTAACGACAATCCTGCGAGTTGAGTGAGGTGCTCAGGCTCGACCGCCACGTCCTCAGGTCCTTCGGAGATCGCTGCGTAGAGCATTTGTTGGGTTCGTACGAACACCCGGCCGCGGTCGACCGGGTCCCACAGCGCGAGTGCGCGCGAGGTGGTGCGGACCCGGCTGTTGTTTGTGGCGAGTAGCGCCCCGCTCCGGTGAGCGACGACTGCAGGCGAGGGAAAGCCCAGATCGTTGAGGTAGTTCATGCACCTGGTGATGCTGGTATCCCAGTGGTCGACGGCGTCGGGATCGGTCTGCGAGCCCGACGATTCACCGGTACCCGCGTAGTTGAACCGCAGCGTTGCGATCCGTTCCGCTGCCAACTTCTCCGCCAGTCGTTTGAATCCGCGGGCAGTGTGGTTGTGCTCCTTGCCAAGCGGCGGGCAGATCAAGGCTGCCCCACGGACTGACCCGTCACTGGGAAGGGTCAGTACCGTGAAGAGCGGGATGCCGTCGTCCGTCAGGAAGGCCGGCGTCGAAACGATACCGGTCACTTGTCCAACGCCAGCGCGGCACGGACGGGTGCGGGCCAATCGGCGGTGTCAATTCCGTGAATCGCGAACAGTGCCAATGTAATTCGGTCCATGCCGAACCCGACGCACGCGCTGTGGGCTGGCTGGCCCTCCGCGGTGGAGATGCCGAACCCGGTGCCGAAATGGTCCTGGTGGTTGTTGCATGACAGAAGAGCTGTGCCGTCGTCGAGATCACCGTACAGACGCACGACAAGCTCTGTTTTGAGGTTCTCTTCGAGCTGATTCGACGCGAGCATCTTGCCGGTGCGGCCGAAGAACGGGTCGTTGGCCGGAACATCGTCGGCGAGCAGTTGGAGTTTGACGAAGAACTCGTGGGCCGCCCGCGTCCAGGTTGCGCGGTGTTCGATCGCGCCTTCCCGATCGCCGACATACACGAATTCCTGCATGCGGAAGGCCTGCATGCGAAGCGGGTCTTCGGACGGCTCGTGCCGGAAGCAGTAGCCGTGCACGTTGTAGCGAGATCCGCCTTCTGGCAACGTGTTTGGCAGTGTCGAGTACAGCGGGTGGCACGCGGCCGAGACGAGCATGGTGCCCGCGGACGAGAGGTGACCGTCCCACGGCAGGCCAGCTTCTCGGTCGAGTAGCAGCGAACGGTGTTCCGCCGAGCCGCCGGTGAACGTCGAGATCGCTCCGGTCAGTTGCGGGAACGACGCGATGTAGTCGGTCTTCTCGTACGCCTCACGCGGGAAGACCGGCGGAAACCGGAAACGTGCAATGTTCTCTGCGCCGTGCGCATCGACGCCCGCCTGCCACACGATGCGGTCGATGCCGGAGAAGGCGGCCTCGTACTCGGGGCCACGTCCGTACAGGCCGTCGAGACCCGACGGGATGAGATGACCCGCTCTGATCAGCTGATCACGGAACTGCCGATGAGCGACCGAGAGGTCAGCGATGAGTTGGTCGGTCATGTGAATTACCCCCGAAGTGCAAGGACCAGTTGCGAATTGTTCGCCCGGATCCGATCGTTGGAAACCATGAGTGCTGGTCCGTATGAGTCGCGAAGCAATCGTCCCATCGAGGCGCGATGATTTTCGCGGTAGCCATTGATGCCGCAGATTGTGAGTGCACCCGCGACGATGTCGACAACGGCCGTCGACGCGGTCAGTTTGAGATTGTTCATTGCGACAGAGAAGCCGATGGTCGGTTCGAGGTGTCCGGCGGCAAGAAACTCTTCATATCGACCGATGCTCTCGGAAACCGAACTCTCGAATCGCTGATGCAATTCTAGAAGATCGGCAAACCGGCTTGCCTGCGGCGGCGTCGAGCCTGGCGTCTTGCGCGCGGCGGCACGAACTTCGGTGCGTGCCTTGGCCACTGCGGCGTCGGCAATGCCGAGCCACGCCGACGCCCACAACGTGTGCGACGAGGGCTGCATGGTGTGGGCGGAGATAATCGAGTAGTCGACGGGAATTACGTGATCGACGCTGGTGTCGGCCACGAGCATGAAGCCCGGGCTGCAGGTGCCACGGAAGCCGAGAGTGTCCCACTCCGACGTCTTGGTGAGCGCCGTCTCCGCACGCGGACACACGACGAGCACCTGGTCTCCGGGCGGACTGTCGCTGTTTCGGCGCGCAGTGGTGCAGATGTAGTCGGCATACTCGCCGTAGGAAATGACTGGTGCATTCTTTTCGAGATGGACGCGATCGCCGTCCGTCTGCACCGCGCAGGTCGACGACCGCACGTCACCACCTGTGGTGATCTCGGTGGTCGCCGAGGCGAGAAGCGCTTCGGTGCGCGCCACTTCGCGGGCCAGATCGGCCGCCGCCGGCGTTGCGGCATGAAAGCGAAGTGTCAGTGCCTGGGAATGGTGCATGGCAAAGACCATCGCGGTGGAGCTGCACGCAGCTCCGAGTTCTCTTGTGACTCTCGCAAGTTCGCTGATCGAGCTGCCACGTCCGCCGAATTCGACGGGTAGGGAAGCCGACAAGAGTCCACTCTGACGCAATGCGTCGACGGCCTCGCGTGGAAAGCGTCCGTTGCGATCGACGTCGTCGGCAGTAGCAGCGGCAACCTCGACGACTGCCGAAGCATCCAACGCAGAATCCAATTCTCCAGTGGTCAACACATTCCTCCCAAAATGCGAAAACGGAGTGGGATTCACAGACTGATAAATCCCCCAAATGCACGGACCGTATTTCCCCCTGTGGTCCATTTTCCAATGCGCCTGTAGTATACGAGTACGATGTGACATCTGCAACGTGGGGTTTTGCAGACTAATCATCGGTGGGGAATCATGTACGACACGGGAGGGAACCATGAACATCAACAAGAGCGACATTCGGGGCATACTGGACAAGTACGGCAAGTTGAGTGTAGCAGCAGCGGATGTGTCTGACGACACCGACCTGTTCACCGTCGGCCTGACATCACACGCGACCGTCAACGTCATGTTGGGACTCGAAGATCTGTACGACGTCGAGTTTCCCGAGGAGATTCTCAAGAAGTCGACCTTCTCGAGCGTCAACAGCCTCGCCTCGGCGCTGAGCAACCTCGTCGCTGCCGGGGTATGAGCGTCGTCGTCGGCTGCGATCTGGTCGACGTCGCTGATGTCGTCGCATCGATCGACACTTTCGGTGATCGCTACCTACGGCGCGTCTTCACCGATTCCGAACTCGCGAGATGCGAAGGGCCAACGCGCGCACAGCGTCTCGCGGCGCGCTTCGCGGCAAAGGAGTCGGTCATAAAAACCCTGGTCGACTCCGACGCCGCGACGCCGCTGCACGAGATCGAGGTCGTCATGGACGGTCCGGTGCCCGGCATTCGTCTCTCAGGCAGCATGGCTGCTCTCGCCGCGCGCAAGAACTGGCGCGAGCCGTCGCTGTCGCTGTCGCACACGGCTACACAGGCCATGGCGACCGTCGTCGTTCACGTCGGGGTCTGACACACCGCCACTCTCTTCGGGGTGTGACGCACCGCACGTCGCGTCGCCTACCATCGTTCGTGTGGCGCAATGCGTGGTGCAAGCCGATGACCTGGTCAGGGAATATCGCCTCGGCGACGAGCGGGTTCGCGCGCTCGACGGGGTGAACCTCACGCTCGACGGTGGGCAGTTCGTGTCCATCGTCGGGGCGTCAGGGGCGGGCAAGAGCACACTGCTGCACATCATCGGAGCCCTCGACACCCCGACGTCGGGATCGATCGAGGTCGACGGCGTCGACCTCGCGACGCTCGACGACAACGCGGCGTCGGCTTTCCGTCGGCATCGCGTCGGGTTCGTGTTCCAGTTCTTCAACCTCGTTCCGACGATGTCGGCGTGGGAAAACGTTGCGCTACCAAGACTTCTCGACAGTAAGTCGCTGCGACGCGCCAAGCCACGTGCTGTCGAACTCCTCGACCGCGTCGGACTCGGCAACCGTATCGATCACCGACCGTCGGAGTTGTCAGGCGGACAGATGCAGCGGGTCGCGATCGCGCGCTCGCTGATGATGGAGCCGTCGATCCTTCTCGCCGACGAGCCGACCGGCAACCTCGACTCGCACACCGGGGACTCTGTCCTCGAGCTGCTGTCGGAGGTTGCACACGATGCGCCGAATCGCCTGGTGATCATGGTGACTCACGATCCGCACGCTGCCGACGTCGCCGACCGCACGATCGTCGTGCGGGACGGCAGGGTCGCGGCCGCGGACGCGCGAGGGTGACGACTCCAATGGTGACAAAGCTGTTCGCCGCGCTCACCCGGGTGCGGGTGTTGAACCTGCGCGAGCTGCGCGATCACCGACTGCGCGTGGTCACCTCACTCATCGTGGTCGCGGTCTCGTCGGCGCTGCTGATAGCGGTGTTGGGCACGTACGGGTCGCTGAGCGAATCGATTCGCGACTTCGACGCCGCGATCAACGGCACGGCCCAGCTCGAGGTCGCGTCGATCGCGGACTCGGGAATCGACGAGTCGGTCGCGGGTGACATCCGTGCGCAGGTCCCCGACGCCAAGTCGGTGGTTCCTGTCATCCGTGGTACCGCGGTGGTCGGTGACAGACGAATTGCTCTGGTGGGATCGGACTTTCGGGCGCGCGCTCTTGCCGGCGGGGTTCAGGAGGCCGCTGCCACCGGGCTGAGCCCTGGCGACCTCGACGATGGCGTCATCGTCGGTTCGGGTACGGGTTTGTCTCTGGGTCAACGACTTTCGGTCAACGGAGCCGACGTTCGGGTGGTGCGGGTCGTCGACGCTGTGGGACTCAACAACGGCGACTTCATGTTCGCCTATCTCGGCCTGGCCCAGCGGCTCACCGGGCTGAGCGGCAAGGTGTCGTCGATTCTCGTCGTCGCAGCGCCGGGCGTCGACGTAGGCGTGCTCGGCGACGAGGTGCGTCGCGTTGTCGATGGGCGTGCGGTGGTGGTGGATCCGGGGTTCCGCGCGAAGCAGGCTGAGGTCGCGGGGTCGGTGACCCGTGATTCGACGCTGCTCGTGTCTCTGATCTCCCTGGTGATCGCCGCGTTCCTCGTGTTCAACACCATGAATATGGCTGTGGCGTCGCGCAGGGCGTCGTTGGCGATGGTCCGCGCGTTGGGCGCCAAGCGATCTCACCTGGTCTCTGACCTACTCACCGAGTCGGCGGTCTTCGGGTATGTCGGAGGCCTGATCGGTGTACCGATCGGGATTCTCGCCGGTCGGTGGGCCATCTCGCGTGTGCCGACGACCAAGCGCGATTCGGTCTCGATCGTCGTCGACTATCACCTGCCGTCCTACGCGCCGGTCGTCGCGGTCGCCGCGTGTGTGCTGGCGTGTGTTGCCGCGACCTCTCTTGCTGCGCGATCGGTGTTCGCGGTGTCGCCGGTCGAGGCGATGGTGTCGGGTCAGGTCGCCGATGCCGGACGGCAGCGCGGACAGCTGACCGTGCTGGCAGCGGTTGCCGGTGTGGCTCTGCTCATCGGGTCGTGGTTCATCGCCGTCGACGTTCCGGGCCGCCCGGCCATCGTCGCAGGCGCGGTGTATGCCGTTGGGGCGTTGCTTGTCTGCTTCGCGCTCACCCGACCACTTGTGCGGCTCGTCGTGTCGGTTGCGAGACGATTCGGCGGTCCGGGACAACTCGCTGCGGTCAACACCGAACGCGCACCGCGACGTGCCTGGGCGACCCTGATGACCGTTGCGGTCGCGATCGCGGTGGGAATGGGCACGTCGGGCGCACTCGACAATCTGGTTGCGTCGATTTCGCATTCGCTCGACGGGCTGGGTGACCCCGACTTCTACATCTCCTCGACGTCGCGTGACGAAATCCCCTCGGGCGCAGCGTTACCCGGTGCTATTGCCGACGAGGTACGGGCGGTACCGGGAGTCTCGCGGGTGGTCGGGGCGCAGTGGGCCAACGTGAACGTCGGCGAGGCCAGGATTCTCGTCCAGGGACTCGAACCGGGATCGACGGCACCGTTTACCAAAAAGACGACGCCGCAGGCGCTTTCCGACGTGCTCGACGGTCGGGGCATCATCTTGTCGAGCGTGCTCGCCCGGTCTCTCGACGCCGACATCGGTTCGACGCTGCGCTTGGCGACGCCGACCGGATATCACGCCCTCGTCGTCCGCGACATCGTCGACTATGTCTCCATCGATTCCGGTGCCGCCGCAATGTCGAATTCGCTTCTCGCGCAGTGGTTCAATCGGATCGGCGACACTTATCTGCAGATCGACGTCGAGCCGAGTGCCGACCGCACTGCCGTGCAAGAGCAGTTGCAGCGCATCGTCGACTCACATCCGTTGCCGCGGTCGGGAACCGCGTACCTCTATACGGGCGAGCAGGCGTTGGCGGCCACCCAGCAGCAGGCGCAACAGGCGGGTGCTTTCACGGTCGCGATCCAGTGGATCGTGTCCGCGGCAGCGGCGATCGCGTTGCTCAACACACTGTTGCTGTCGGTACTCGAACGTCGCCGTGAGCTCGGTGTGCTGCGTGCGATGGGCGCGTCGCGTCGATTCATCTCCCGCATGGTGGTCGCCGAAGCCGGCGCGATAGCGGTGGTCGGTACGGTCGCCGGGCTCGTGATGGGTACCGGCCTGCACTTCTTGGCCGACAAGATCCTCTCCGCCACGACATCGCTGGACATCACGTATTCACCGCGACCGTCGACGCTGCTGTTCGTCGCCGTGTCGATCGTGCTGTGTCTCGTCGGGGCTTTCGTTCCCGCGGCCCGCGCGGCACGGTTGAACATCACCACCGCGATCATGAACGAGTGAACCTACACGGCAGCGTCGGCGAGCCGGGAGAGGTTCCGTAGCAGGGGAGTGAGCGCGAGTGCGGCGACCGCACCCTGGGCTATCAGAAACCACACGCCGACCACACCCAATCCGCGGTCGGTGGGGCTGACGCAGATACCGATCAGGATGATCGCAGCCGAAATAGCCTCCAGGCCAACGGCATAACGTAGCCGCCGCAGTATCCGCGCCGACGCCTGATAGAGGATCAGGATGAGAA
Organism: Gordonia sp. 852002-51296_SCH5728562-b; assembly: GCF_001665475.1. Lineage (NCBI taxonomy): Bacteria > Bacillati > Actinomycetota > Actinomycetes > Mycobacteriales > Gordoniaceae > Gordonia > Gordonia sp. 852002-51296_SCH5728562-b. Next base: position 117,224 of record NZ_LZMI01000132.1, read on the forward strand.
CCAGCGGTACGGTCAGCGCCGCGAAGTACATCAGGGTGCGACCGTGAACGTAGTAGTCGTAGCCGACGAGTCGAAGCATCAACGGTCCCAGCAGCCCGAGACCGAGACCGGCGAGCACGGCCAGCGACGTCAGGATCAGCCCGAAGCGATGCAGCAGATGCACAGACGATTCCGGAGAACTCGTGCTGACGGCTGCGACAAAGGGGCCGACCATCATGTGCATGACGACCACAGCCGCGCTGATCAACGACCACGCGATCGCGAAGTACGCAGACTGCTCGAGTCCGAAGCGTGCGACGACGATGAGAGGCATTGCGAGGGGTACGGCCGTACCCGCGACCACGAGTCCGGTCGATCCGAGGAAGAACGACCACAGCTCGCGCACCGGCGGCAACAGCGGTGCCAGGCCTTCTGCGGACGTCCGCCGCATACGTATCCCGGTGACTACGCCGAGGGCAGCTCCGGTGACGAGTGCTGGAGCCCACCATGACGCGACGATCGCGAGTGGCGTTGCAGCAGTGGCCACTCCCACGAGGATCACCAGCTTCGAGACGGAGTGGGCGATGTTCTTCACCGCACTCCACCTGGCCACCCCGAGTCCGGTTGCGACGTGATCCTGCAAGGCGTAGACGCACATGGTCGCCTGGAACACCGCGTAGCCGAGTACCTCGCTCTTGGTGGTCAGCACTACGTTCAGCGGGCTGACGGTCGCGAGTATCAGTGCGATACACACCGAGATCGACACGGTGATGACCTGGCCGCCGAAGACATACGAGCGCGCCGCACCCCGCGCGTTGCCCAGGAATCGCTCGTACATCCCGCCAAGCGCGGCCGACGATACCGTGGAGACCATCGTCGTCGTGTTGATCAGCGCCGAAGCCGCACCGACTGACTCCGTCGGGAACAACCGACCCGCGGCAAACCAGAACAACAGGCCGAACACGCCAGTGACCGCACCCGAGACGGCAACCGCGATGGCGTTGTGGGTGAATTCACGACGGGCGCCGGCGTTTTCGTTGCCGAGATTCTCGTCTGCGACGCCCTCATCGCGAACTGACACTATGACGCGCGCTACTGCAGAATCGAGCCAGGCACAGCGGTGGCGGTAGCCTCGGTACTCCCTGCGCCACGCCCGGGCGTGGTCCGAGTCCGCTTCGCAGCACGCGAGAACGTGCCGGCGATGCGGCGGTGGCGGGTCCATTCCGAGCAAATGGTGCGGAGCACCCTCAGGCCGTCCCTCGTCGCGTTCAGATTGCTGGTCCCGTGGATACGGTCTTGCTCGAAGCTGGCCACCTCGGTGATGCGCAGTCGAGCGGCCGCGACGCGGACATTGATGAGTGTCTCGATCTCGAAACCATCGCCCCACTGCGCTTTTTCGGTTGTCGTGTCGGGCAGTGCAAGGATCTCACGTACGTCGCTCCAGAGCGCGTTGTATCCGTAGCAAAGGTCGGTATACCTGGTGCGGAACAAAATGTTCACGATGCCGTTGAGACCCTTGTTGCCTGCTGCCCGCAACCGGGTGATGTCCGACGATCCCCCACCCTGGATGAACCGTGAGCCCTTCGCGAAGTCGGCACCCGCGCGGAGCGCCGAGACGTATTCGTCGATCTCCTCGGGATTGGTCGAACCGTCGGCGTCCATCAGCACGATGATGTCGCCGGTCGCTGCCTCGAGACCACATGCCAACGCATTTCCCTTGCCCTTACGGGTCTGGGTCAGGATTGTCGCCGTGGGCCACAAATGCCTCGCGACCTCCACTGTGTTGTCGACCGACGCCCCGTCGATGAAGACGATCTCGTCGACGACGCTCGGCATGCGTGCCGCGACGAAAGGTAAGTTCTTGGCCTCGTTCATGGCCGGAATCAACGCTGTCACACGGGGATTCTCGACGTTGCGAGGTTGTAGGGACCCAACTTGCGGTGTGCGTGACTGAGGATCCATGAAAGTCGTCTCCTGTGCCGAGGGATATCTCGACTAGATCGGGCAAGCGGTGGGAGGTCGTCACAAACGGTGTGAGGACGATGGCGGACTCGAATCTCGAGTCATTTCGATCCTCGCACAGGCGATGGACTGCGTCTATTTTTAAATTGCTGCTGACTTTGAATTCTGGATGAATTCTATTCAGGTCGTGTTATACGAGTCACATAGCGTGGCTTGGTGCTGTGCAGCACATAGTGTGCTGGAACACCAATAGCGAGAAATAGGGCGAAAATGAAGCACTGGGTGGACAAGCGTTCGCTCAATTCGAGTCTGCGGACCGAGCGCGGTGTCGAAGGACGAACGCCAGCGACACCAGTGCCGCCAGATAGAACAACTCCATCACTCGCTGGGTGAGGCCACGGACCGGCTCGATGTTGGTGGCGTGGACCACCCAGGCCGCGCTCGCAGCCAGTGCGAACGCAACCGTCAGATAATTGAGAATCGTTCTGGCGCGGTCTTTTAACGAGTGCGCCGCAATGTACAACGTCGTGATCGGACCAAACGCGAAGGCCAGGTTCGCTGCAAGGCCGTGGATCAGAGGCGAACTGTCTAGATGAAACCACGCGAGCACCAGCATGCCGAAGCCCGAGGCGCACAACCCCGCACCCATCACCGGATCGAGAACGCGTAGCCGCAGCCAGATCAGGGTTCCCCCGATGAGACACACCGCGGCGAGCGCAATCGACGCATTGACGAGCGTGTGGGTGGGTGACGCCGCACCGCCGAGTTCACTCACATATTGCGTCAGTCGTGAATAACCGGCCCATTGCGACGATGCGAACTCTTCGACTGCCACGAGTTGGATCGTCGCGATCCATAGGACTGTTGCGATATCGGGGAGGTTTCCCCCGTTCGTGCGGCTGCTCGGCCCTCGGCTGTGCGCGCCCATATTTGGTCCGGCCTCCAATGCCACGTCCTCTACCCCTCGCTCATGGAATTCAGCAGTCTCAAGGGCTCGTGCGTCACGGACTCGACGACGTGTTGTACCGCGTCGCGGTCGAAGACGTTGTCGTGAAACGAGGCCATCTCCTGCACGCTGCCCAATAATCGACCGCTCGCGAAAGTGATGGCCTGTGGGTCTGCCGGACTGACCAGTGCGATGTAGGTCGGTGGCGTCGAACTGTCGGTCTTCCAAGGCAGTTGCTCCAGTATGCGTGGCCGACCGAGATCGGTGATCGCGATGTTGGGCCGCGGGGAGCGGGGCACCTGCGTGGCGGACTGCGGTTCTCGGGAACGCAGGCGGTCGAGCTGAATGGTCGCCGTCGTTGCGGCGAGAGTGACAGCGGCGCTACCGCTTTTGGTCACTCGCTTGACGGAGTCGGCGAGCTGCCCGGCATCGGCTGGGTCGGCGACGTCGAGGTCGACACCTGCGGCGAAATTCGATGTCACGAGTGATCCTGCGGGAAGGTAGCGACGGCCGTCGACCAGCAGTTTCAGGGTGGGGTTCGGGTCGAGTCCGACATCGCTTAGCGCCCGAACCCGTAAAGCCGTCTGCAAGGCGACGGACGAGACTCCGGGCGCATTCTCGTCGCGCCACTGCATGAGTTCGGCAAAGCTCATCGGATTGCCGCGGGCATACGCCACGTCGAAGGATGGCTCCCACGAACGGATTTCGGGGTTGACGGGGTTCACGACTCGTGTGCGCAGCTTGGATGCGACGTCGAGTGGGAGCCTCGGGTTGGCCTTGAAGCCACCCAGCAGTGCCATGATCAGCGGGTGGCGGACGGTCGCTGCGCGCTGCCACGGGGCGGCTTTGCCTGACTCGCCGAACAGTGCGGCGCTGAGGTTGACGGTCATGAATCCGTCGCCGACTCCGTGATCGAGATAGACGAACATCCAGTCACCAGCGAGTGCCACCCAGATCGGTTGGTGTGGTCTGGGGTTGCGCGCGAGAATGCGCATGGTGGGGACGACCTCGTCGGAATCGATGGGGTCGAGCTCGAAAACGGCGTCCGACAGCAGCGTCGGGTCGAATCGCCATCTCCTTGTGCCCGTTTCGGGTACCAGTCCTACTCGTCCGTGTGCGCCGGAGGTTCCGAGGGCGAGAAGGGCATGTTGGACGCGATCCTTGCCCCCGTGCTCGACCGGACCAATGGCGGAGATGGTCCACTTGCCGGCCATCGCGACGTCGAGATTGGAGGCGGTTGAACGGACCACGTGTATTACCTCGTTTTCGTTCGACGGCGGCTAGAGAATGTTTGGAGATGCAAGTGTGCGAGAGAAAATCTGCACATATCACAGTGACTGGCGTCGCCCCCAATTGTCGTCAACGAGTCACAACAGATGGGGATTGATGGTCTGACGCCCTACTAATAATCGGTTACCCTACCCCCATGCCGACGATACCGCAGCGTCCAACTGGCCTGCGAATGGATGATATTCGCCGAGTCGACTTGAATGTGCTTGCGGTCACTTTGAGTGCATTTCCCGGCGGGACGGACAGGAGTCTACGCAACCTTGCATACGCGCTGGAAGGCTCCGATATCCGGATAACTCTCGGCGGCCCGGCTGATTCTGACCTGCAGAAGTGGTGGACCGGTTCGGGTCTGCAGTATCTGCCGCTCGACCTTCCCGAACGTGTGGGCATCACTGGGCCTGGTGGTCATCGGACATCGCCGTGGGAGTTGGCCCGAATGGGTCTGAGAACAGTGCGGTCGATTCGTCGAATCTGCAAGGAGGCAGCAAGATTCGACGTGATCCATTCGAACTGGCTCTTGACGCATCTTGACGCGGTCATTGCGGGCAAGCTGACCAAAAAGCCGGTGGTCATGGAGATTCATGACATCGTACCGCCGGGCCCTGGTCGTCGCATTCTGACCGAGGCGGCGTCGAGGGCGTCAGTGTCGGTGTCTGTCAGTAATGCGGTGAGAGGCCAGTTGGCCGAGTCGGCACAGCAGAACGCAGTGACGATCCACCAGGGGATCGACACGGATTTGTTTAGTCCCGGACCCCGAGACTCCGCGTTGAGAAATGAACTCACACAGGGAAATCCGAGTGCGCGGATAGCGGCTGTCATCGCCCGGCTCGATCCGGGCAAGGGAATCGAGCACGCGATCGAGGCTGTGGGGATCGTCAACCGCCGCTACGGACGAGACGTGCATCTCATTATTCTTGGAGCTCCTGCGGTCGACGACGGTTCGTACGCGACCATGGTGCGGGCGCAAGCCGCTGAGGTACTTCCCGAAAGGCATTTATTCTTGCCACCACGTGAAGATGTGGTGAACATTCTGAGATCGGTGGATATGCTTCTCGCGCCGTCGATTGACGAACCCTTCGGATTGGTTGCGGCTGAGGCACAATCAGTCGGAGTGCCCGTGGTGGTGAGCGATTCTGGCGGATTGCCCGAATTCGTTCTCGACGGCACAACCGGCTATGTCGTCGCCACGGCGGCGCCGGGTGCTATCGCGGGTGCGATCGATGAGCTGATCGCGGACCCGTCGGGTGTAATGAAAATGTCTGTCGCGGCCCGTAATCACATGGTCGCCGAATTCGACATTCGACGCCGGGCGGAGAGAATGCGCGATCAGTACTGGTCCGTGATGGCAGACGATGAAGGGGGACGTCGCAGGTGAATTCCACTTCCGCGAGGGCTCTGGAAATAACCCGTCCACTCAGCGTTGTGGTGTGTGCGTATACAGAGGAACGCTTGGAGTCGGTCACCGCGCTCGCCCAGGCGGTGCTCGCGCAGGCCGAGACCGGCGACGAACTGATCCTGGTCGTCGACCACAATCAACATCTGTTGGATCGACTTACGCGGGAGTTCTGTGATCGCGCGCAGGTGATCGGAAATTCGTCGTCGGCACAGGGACTGTCGGGAGCGCGGAACTCCGGGGTCGCGCAAGCGCGCAACGACGTGGTGGTCTTCCTCGACGACGATTCGCTCCTCGAAGTCGGTGGCCTGGCCAGTGCACGCCGTGCTTTCGACGATCCGCGTATCCAGGCGATCGGTGGCGAGGTACGGCCCGACTGGGAGGGTGGTGTGTCGCCGTCGTGGTTTCCCGCGGAGTTCCGGTGGGTGGTCGGCTGTGACTACCTCGGTTTACCCAAGGGCGGGACGAGTATTCGCAACCCGATCGGTGCGGCGATGGCAGTGCGCAGAAGTGCGCTCGAACGCATTGGTGGATTCAGTGAGGATCTCGGCCGCGTGGGCACTCTGCCGGCCGGATGTGAGGAGACGCTGATGGGGATCGAGATCCGCGCCCGGATTCCCGATTCGGACATCGTGCGCGTTGACGGCTTCACCGTCGATCACACCGTGACCCGGTCACGGCAGACACGGCGCTACTACCTTCGGAGGTGCCTGCATGAGGGCCGATCAAAGGCGCTGTTGTCGCAACAGGTCGGGTCGTCGCGGGGACTCGAGAGTGAACGAAAATACGTGACCCGCACGTTGCCGCGCGGAGTCGTCACCAATCTCGTGGCCGCTCTGCGTGGCGACATGAGTGGTCTCGATCGTGCCGTCATGATCATTGCCGGGCTGCTCGCGACTGCGTGGGGGATGGCGTCTGCACGCAGCGGCATGTCGACCACTCCGCCTGCTCGCGTCGCACAATCCGACGACGATTCCGCTATCGAAGCGTTCTCCCACGGCGAGCTCGTCTCTGTTGTGGTCGCGACGGTTGGTCGGGCAAGTCTGCGTGCCACCGTGGAATCAGTGCTGGCGCAAAGCTATACCAACATCCAGCTGATCGTTGTCGACAACTCCCTACTGGTGGAGTCGCCGTTGCCGCGCATTCTCGGAGGGATCACCGACGACCGTCTCACCTATGTCGTCGAACCGGTGAAGGGTGTCTCGGTTGCGCGTAACGCGGGAATTGCTGCCGCAACCGGACGCCTTATCGCCTTCACCGACGACGACGCGCGCGCCGACGAGGGGTGGATCGAGGCGCTCGTCACAGACTTCTCCTCAGACGACACGGGCAGGCTTGGCGCCATTACCGGCAGGGTGACCGCGACCGAGCTGACGACGGTCGAGCAGCGATGGTTCGAAGACGCGCAGATATTCGACAAGGGACTCGAGCCCGCCGTCTACAGCTACCCCGTGGAGCCGACGCTGAACTCCGAGCTGGGGCGCAGCGCCGAACCGTCGATCTTCTATCCGTGGACCTGTGGCGAAGTCGGTAACGGCAACAACATGGCCTTCCGTGCCGAGGTGCTCGCGAAGGTCGGGCGATTCGATGAGACGCTCGGCCCCGGCACCCCGACTAGGGGTGGCGAAGACCTCGACCTGATCCGACGTGCGCTCCTCGCCGGATATGTCGTCGCCTACCGGCCCGGCGTTCTCGTCGGTCATCGGCACCGCAGCACCACGACAGAACTACGCAGCCAGATGTACGGGTACGGCGTCGGGATGTCATCGGTTCTGACCAAACTCGTCGTGAGCGGATATCTGATGCGGATCCTCGCGATCGTCCCCGCGGGCTTTGGCTTTCTCGTCAACCCCGGGTCGGCGCGCAACGAAGCGAAACCCGAGGAGATGCACCGCGGCCTCGTCTTCTACGAACTCGCGGGATACATGAATGGTCCGGTCATGTATGCCCGGTCGCGGCTGAGCCGGGTGAAAGCGCGTCGACGTCGGGTCGCGCGAGTGCCCGCGTCGGCCGTGGCGCTGTCGGGGGAGTCGGCATGACCACTCAGATCCACATCGCAGATACCGACGTCGGCGACGAGCGTCGAGTACCCCGCCATGTGCGAGCAGACCCTGCGCTCCGCGTGCACAGCACCACGCTGGCCCTTGCCGTCTCTGCGGTGGTGTGTGTACTGGTGCTCGTCCTGTCGATCAGCGCGCTGCTCGATGTCTCCACCGGGCTGCCCACCTGGCTGCGGGCGATCATCATGGCGACGGCCGCCTTCACGATCCCGGGCATCGCTGTCGCGAGTCTGTTCCGGCTGCCCGGGTTCGCCCTGAACGTGAGTATTGCTGCACCACTGTCGGTTTCGGTGTTGATCCTCACCGCGCAAACGCAGATCGTCCTTCCCTCGTGGCATCCGGAAGCCGCAGAGACGGTGATCGCCCTGGTCGGTCTCGCGCTCACTGCGTTCGCCTACCATATGTGTCGTCGTCGAGGCGACTACGGTCGCGTGCTCGAATTGCGCGCCGAGACCTGGCAGCCACGGATCATTTGGATCGCGGTGCTCATCGCGGCCCTGATTCTCTTCATCGGTGCCGCCCGCAGATTCGATCCGGCGACCGCCGGACCCACCGGCATCATCACGCACATCGGGCCGCTCTACCTTGTGTCGCTTCTGCTCGTGGCGGTCACGATTGTCGCGGTGTACACCGCCAGCCGGTTCGATATCACACTCGCGATCCTGACCCTCGTCGTCACCGTGATCGTGACGTCGATGTACACCGCAATCGCCGCCGGCACTGCGTCGTTTCCCACGGCGTATGCGCACCGCGGTTTCGTCGACATCCTCAATCGGCTCGGGCACCTGCCGCCGCCGTCGGATGCGAGATTCAGTTGGGCCGGATTCTTCTCGGCCTCAGCACAATTGGTACGCGCCGGCGAGTTGCCCTCGACGGATGCATTTCTCATCTGGGCGCCCGTGGTCAACAGTCTGGTCTGTGCCGCACCGGTTTTCGCGATCGGCGTCGCGATCACCCGGAGCAAACGGCTGGCGATGATGGGTGTCACCATCTCTGCGCTGTTCAACTGGTATCAGCAGGACTACTACTCGCCGCAGTCGATCGCGAGCCTGATCTACTTCTCGTTGATCGCAGTACTGTTGTGGCAGTTGGGGCGCCGCGCACTGCCGGATACTGCGAGCCCCGCGCTTCACGCGCACGCGTCCGAGTGGGCCCACTGGTTGCACGCCAACAAGCCGACCGGCGGTCTGCGTTCGATCCCGGCCTCGATTCGCGGCGGGCTACGCACGATCCCGTCGGTTCCCGCTCTGCTCAAGGAGATTCCGTCGTGGCTGATCGCTACGGTCAGGCGAACTCCCGGTCGGGTGCCGGGGCACGGTGCTGTCTGGGAACTAGGTGTGGAACTGGTTCTCGCGATCACTCTCGCTGCGCTGGTGGTAGAACACCAGTTGACACCAATGGCGGCAATTGCTGTCCTACTTGCCTTCTCGGTGTTCGGTATGACCCGGTACCGCATGTTGTGGGTACTCGCGATCCTGCTCTTCGTCGCGTGGTTCAGCTTCGGTGCGCGCACATTCTGGTACGGCCATCTGCATTCGGTTCTCGGCGACGTAGGACAGGTGGCCAATGCCGACAGCGGAGTGTCGCGGCGACTGGGTACCTCGCGCGATTACACCAAGATGCAGTATCTGCGATTGTTGTCGTCCGGTTTGTTCGCGTGCTTCGGATTCGCGGGGTGGCTGCTGCTCCTGCGTAAGGATCGGATCTGGATTGCTGCCGGATTCTTGACGATGATCCCGTTTTGCTTGGTGCTGGTGCAGAGCTACGGCGGTGAGGTGGTCATCCGGGCGTTCGTCCTGTCGGCACCGCTGCTGGCTCCTCTCGGCGCGTTGGTCGTCGCAGCGGTGTACACGTGGGCGTCGAAAGGCAGCGTGCATCCGTTGCGTCGTACCGCGACATCAGGAGAACCCGCGCGTGGGCCGATCACGCGTCGACTGCGCGTCGTGCAGGTCGCCGCGGTCATCGGCGTGCTCGTTGTCTCCCTGGTGCTTGTCGCCAACCGCGGACTCAACACCGCCATCGAGTACACGTCGCGTACGCAGGAGCGGGTCAGTCAGCAACTCATGAACAGGGTCCCGACGAATTCGACGGTGATGTTGTGGTGGGCGAACTCGACGCTTGCCTCCGGCCGACTGTTCAGCGGAGTGTCGGTGATCACCGTCGACTCGTTGAAATGCCTTGACACCCTTGCCGAGTGCACGATCTCGAAGAACCCCGGTTACGTCGTCTCGGTTCCACAGACCAATGCAGCTCTGCGGTACCAATATGGGTATCCACTGAATTGGATCGACTCCCAGATGCAGCAGCTGATCGACGCGGGTCGGTACAAGATCGTCTACGACACCCCAGAGATCGTCGTCCTTCGCAACGCGGATAACCCGACGGTGGAACTGAACTGATGGCGCGGGTTTTGAACTGATGGTGGAGGCGCACTGACATGCAGCAATGGATTCTCGACAACGTCGGCCGGCTTCCCTATGGGATCCGTATGTACGGCAGCCAGTTCGCTTTCAGCGCGAGTGCCGCGCTGCTCGTCGCGGCCGCGGTGCTACGCGAGGTGGAACTGGGACCGATGGGCAAGATCGGACGTGGCGTACCGGCACGGGTCCTCACCGTCGTGTTGGTGGTCCTCATGGTCTGTGCTGCGATTCTCACGGCCTACCGGCTCTTCTCGCAGGCGCTGGCCCCCACCGAGGCGGGCTAGGAGATGGCTGCTCGCCCGATCGGTCGCGTCGTGCGGTCGAAGTGGGTCGTGTCGCTTGGCATCGCGGGGTGCATCATCGTGGTGGCGATCGTCGTGAGTGTGATTCCGCAGCGGTCGGACTCGGCTATCGTTCCTGCCGACGTCCACAACTGCAACGTCGCCTCGGATGCGGACAACACCCCGGCCCCGGACAAGGACATCACCGAGTGGCCAGGGTGGAAGCCGGTGTTGACCGACAACTTCGACCGCTGTGTCCTCGGGCCGGATTGGAGCGCCTACGCGGGCAAGCCGGGAGGCAATCCGTCGAGTCAATGGTCGACGTCGATGGTGACCGTGTCGAACGGGATGCTGCACCTCGGCGCCCGCCAGGAGAACGGCCACTGGTTGACCGGGGGCGTCGCCAACGTCACCAGACCGCAAACCTACGGTCGGTGGGCTGTGCGGTTCCGTATCCCGGCCAGTGATGAGATCAGCTTTCACCTCCTGTTGTGGCCCCAGGACAATTCATGGCCGCCCGAGATCGATGTCCTCGAGAGCACCGACGGAACCCGACGGACGTCGTCGGCCGCCTTGCACTATCGCAATCGAGATGGGACGCAAGGTCGGATCATGCACGACGTCACGGGCGACTTCACGCAGTGGAACGTGGCCGCAGTTGAATGGGGGCCGGGGGCCATTCGGCTGTCACTGAATGGAAAGCCGTGGCAGATGATTCGCGATGCGCGCGTTCCGGCGGTCCCGATGTGGTTGGCCATGCAGATCGAGTCCGCCGCGTGTCAACGTAATGCGCAGTGGGGACTGCCCCCATGCCCGCGTGCGGGTACACCGCCCGAGCTCGCCATGGACGTCGATTGGGTGTCCGTCTACAAACCGAGCTGGACCTGACAACGTCTCGGAACACAACACAAGGTCGGAACACAACACAAGGTCGGAACACAACACAAGGTCGGAACACAACACAAGGCGGTTGAGCATGAGTGGTCGCGGGGTACGTCGAATCGTGGTCGGGGCGCTGGTGGTTGCGCTCAGTGCGGTCCTGGGAGTCACCGTGGGATCTGCAGTGGCACATGGCGCTCCACCACCGACGTTGTGCGCTGTGCCCGCGCCGGGAACCACACCGGCGCCGCCCGTCAGCGGTCCCTGGACCCGAACGTTTGTCGACGACTTCAATCGCTGTGGGCTCGGACCCAACTGGGGCGCCTACAGTGGCACGCCCGGCGGAAATCCAGCAAGCCAATGGTCGCCGTCGATGGTCGGTGTGTCGGGAGGCATGCTGCATCTGCGTGCCGCTGCGCGCAATGGTCGGTGGTTGACCGGCGGCGTCGCGAACATCACGCGTCCGCAGCTCTACGGCAAGTGGGAGGTGCGCTTCCGCGTGCAGTCCAGCGACGAGGTCAGCTTCCACCTTCTGCTCTGGCCGGCAGCGAACGTGTGGCCGCCGGAGATCGATTTTCTCGAGAGCAACGACGGAACACGGCGTAGCGCGTCGTCGGCCGTGCACTACTGGGGTGTCGACGGCAGCAAGCAGAAGATCATGCGCTCTGTCACCGGCAACTTTTCTCAGTGGACCAGGGTGGGTGTCGAGTGGTTGCCGGGCCAGGTCCGATACCTGATCAACGGCAGGGTGTGGGCAACTGTGTCGGGAGCGCTTGTGTCACCAACCATCCCGATGTGGCTTGCGATGCAGATCGAATCGGGTGCCTGCCAGCAGAACGCGCAGTGGGGCATTACGCCCTGCCCGCGAGCAGGTACACCTCCTGCCATGCAGATGGACGTCGACTGGGCCACCGTGTCGGCGCCGCGGGTGATCTGATAACCGCACATGAACAGGGCACATCGGAATCGTCTCACGATGGCCTCAGTTTGATTTCCTGCATTTAAGAGTTGTAATGAATCCGCAGTTCAGGACACATTCATTGATGCGCTCTGCCTAAACTTGCGTATGGAAACAATCCGACGAGGTCGGCGAGTGCATCGCAGTAAGAATGCAATATGGACAATCATCGCGGTGGCGGGGATCGTCGGATCTCAGCTGATTGCATTTTCCGCAGCCGGGCCGTCGAAAGCGGTCAACGAACCCGGCAGATGCTCGCGAACGGCCGCGCAGACATACGGGTGGGGATCTCCCTACAAGAACGACGAGTTCTCGAGCGTGTCCTCGCTGTCGAACTGGGTCCTCTACAACTCGGCCGGACACGATGGCAATGGCGTGCGGACCCCGAAGGCCATCACCGTGTCCGACGGCCAACTCGCCATCACCGGTGACAGTAGCGGCAACTCAGGTGGCATGGCCGAGGGCGGCGGTGGCCAGAAGTACGGGCGATGGGAGATCTGCGTCCGGTCAACCGTCGCGGCACCGGGATATCACGCTGTCGCATTGTTGTGGCCGGACAACAACGTGTGGCCGATGGGCGGCGAGGTCGACTTCATGGAGATCTCCGACCCGACGCGGCAGGGCGCGGAGTACAACCTCCACTACTCGATGTTCAACTCAGTGGAGTCCCACAGCATCAGTGGCGACGGCACGCAATGGCACGCCTTCGCGGTGAATTGGACGTCGTCTTACATCGCCGTCTATGTCGACGGCTATGAGTGGGCGCGGACCACCAACGTGACCAGGCTGCCACCGTGGTCCATGCATTTGTGTCTTCAACTCGACAACTTCGGCGGCAACATCGCCGCCGGCGGCCAGATGTTCTTCGACTGGGCGCGGTCGTATCGGCCCTAGTGAGGGGGCCAACTCCCACCCCCGGACACCCGAAAATGCGGGCGCTGTCAATAATTCTTGACATTGTCACGATGTCAACATAACCTGACATCATGCACGACGAACCAACGACACCAGAGCAAGATCTGGCCGGAGCCGCCGCGAGCGACGACCCGGCCATCGGCCTCGCCGCTGTCCGCGCACTGCGGACCCTGGCCGACCGGCTCGAGGAAGTACAGGTTGCGAACGCTCGATCCAAGGGCTGGAGCTGGCAGGCGATTGCAGAGATTCTGCAGATCAGCCGCCAGGCCGTGCACCAGAAGCATTCACAACGTGAGGCCTGAGAGGGCCGAAAGGAGAACCATCATGTTTGGTCGATTCAGTAGAGACGACAAGATGATGCTGGCATTTGCCACGCAAGAAGCCGCCGACCTGGGACATCACCAGCTCGGTAACGACCATCTCATCCTTGGCATGCTGTGCAACGCGCGTTCGCCGTTGTTCGGGCTGCTCGGTGAGCAAGGTCTGAAGCTCGACGCGGCGCGTGACGTCGTGCGGGTATACCACGAAGAAAACGACGCAGACGACGAGAAGGCCGCCGAGCAGAGCGCGGCCGACCGCTACGAGGAGGATCGCGAGGCTCTCAAGAGCATCGGGATCGACCTCGACAATGTGCGCGCCGCCGTACGGGATCGCTTCGGCGACGACCTCTCCGAAGGCTGGGCCGAGCGTGGCCGCGGTCCGCGTGGCCGCGACTGTGGTCCTCGTGGGGGAGGTCCGCGAGGCCGGGGTCGCGGGCATGGGCATGGTCGTGGACACGGCAGGGGGCGCGGACGCGGATTCGGGCCGGGCTTCGATCCTCGCGAGGGATTCGGGCCGGGCTTCGACCCGCGCGAGGGATTCGGACCGCGCCGCGGAGGCAACGGGGGATTCCCCGGTGGCCCCTTCGGCGAGGGTGGCCCCTTCGGGCCCGAGGGTCGGTTCGGCGCTGGAGGTCCGTATGGCGCTGAGGGCCCCTGGGAGCCCGGGCGCGGACGGCGCGGTCCCCGCGGTCGCGGTGGCCGGCCACGCTTCGCGGCGGAGACGCGCGACGCCTTCCGGGCCGCGGTCGAGATCGCGCGTGAGCGCAACGACCAGCTCCGCGCCGAGTATCTACTCCTGGGCATCCTCGAGGTGAACGACCCGGCGTCGCGCGCCGTCGTCGAATCTGCAACGGGTGCAGAGGATCTCAGGGCCGCCGTGCTGGCGAGCCTGCCGGAGGTCGACGCAGAGGTCTGATCTCTCGGGTCTGATCTCTCGGGTCTGATCTCTCGGGCCGCAACGAGCGCAGAAAGTTACACCTCAGGGGTGGTTCGCCTGTACCGGTACAGGTGGACCACCCCTGACCCGTAGGTTTCTGCGCAGGCCCGCGACCCTGTGGAGAGATTTTCCGCGCGTGCCCGAATCGGGTGCACACTGTGTTGCCATGGACGACTTCGGTGTGCACCCGGTGGCATCGCTGCTCCGTGACGGAATGTCGCCGAGAGATGTTCGACGCGCCGTCGAGGAGGGCCAACTACAGCGACTGCGCCACGGCTGGATGGCCGCCGATGGTGCCGATCCGCTGGTCGTCGAGGCGGTCCGCGCGGGCGGCTGCCTCACGTGCGTGGCGGCGCTCAAGCTGCACGGGTTCTGGATTCCGCCGCGCGTCAAGGCATTACACGTACGAGGGACGGCCTCGGCGCATCGTCGACATCCTCGACGATTCTGCCGCCAGTACGGCGGACACATGAGGGTCGACGCAGCCGTCGACGAGCCGGTGACCGCCCTGCGCCACGCGCTGCGATGCCTCACCGACGAGCAGACGATCGTCGTCACCGACTCGATGCTGCACTGCCGATACCGTGACGACGCAGGCACGCTCGAAGCTGCGGGCACACTCACATGCAGTTCTGGCGGCGCGGGCAAGTCCGGCGACGACGAGATGGAGTCCGGCCTCATCGTGCCCACCGTCGAGCAGATCCGCTCGGCGTTCGACGGTGCGCCGAAGTCGGTGAGACGACTGCTCGACGAGTGCGACCCCAAGGCCGCGTCGGGCATCGAGTCGATCACGCGGGTTCGGATCCGCCGCAAGGGTGTACGCCTCACGACGCAGGCGCACATTCCGGGCGTCGGGCATGTCGACATGCTGATCGGCGACAGGCTCGTCGTCGAAGTCGACGGTTATGCGTTTCATTCCGAGAAGGAGAGCTTCCAAGAGGACCGTCGTCGAAACCAGGTGCAGGCCGCGGGCAACTACGTGTACATGCCGTTCACGTACGACGATGTCATCGACCGGTGGCCCCACGTCGAGGCGACGATCATGGGTGCCGTCCACAACGGGGTGCACCTCAATCCGCGACGGCGCTCGACGACGATCCTCACGTCCGATGAGTTCTTCGAACAGATCAGCTCGCGCAGATAGTTACCACTCTGGGGTGCCTCGCCTGTACCGGTACATGCGCGCCGCCCGTGGGCTGTAGTTTTCTGCGCCCCGGTCGGGCCCGGGCCGTTAGCTGACCCGCCCGCCCGCTACCCGACCGCCAACCCGACGGCCGTGAGCACGGCCCACGCGAGCATGGCCATGCCGGTGGCGCCGAGCGAGGGAATGAGCCCCGGGCCGACAGCTCCCGCGCGGACCGCCTGGTAAGCCTTCCACAGGAGGGGAGCGGCGAGCAGCCCGAGCAGTGCCCACGGGGTGGCTGCCACGAGCACCACGCTCATCACGAGCGGAATCAGCAGCAGTACTCCGTAGAAGCGTCGGGTTGCCGCGTCGCCCATGCGCACGGCCAGGGTGTTCTTGCCAGACTCGCGGTCGGTGGGGATGTCGCGCAGGTTGTTGACCACGAGCACCGCCGTCGAGAGCGAGCCGACTCCGACCGCGCACGCCAGTCCCACCCAGTCGACGGTCCCGACGGTGACGTATTCAGTGCCCAACACCGCGACGAGGCCGAAGAAGACGAACACCGCGACCTCGCCGAGTCCGATGTAGCCGTACGGCTTCGACCCTCCGGTGTAGAACCACGCACCCGCGATGCAGATCGCTCCGACGAGCACGAGCCACCAGGCCGTGGTCGCGGCGAGCACCAGACCGCACACAGCCCCGATCCCGAAGCAGAGGAACGCCGCGCGCTTGACGGACTCCGGTGATGCGGCTCCCGAGCCGACGAGCCGCATCGGGCCGACGCGCTCGTCGTCGGTGCCGCGGATGCCGTCGGAGTAGTCGTTGGAGAAGTTCACGCCGATGATGAAGGCAATCGCGACGACCGCGGCCAGCGCCGCCTTCCACCAGTTCACGCCGCCGATGTGCAGGCCTGCGCCGACACCGGCGACGACGGGTGCGATCGCGTTGGGGAGTGTGCGGGGTCGCGCCCCGGCGATCCACTGCTTTGGGGTTGCCACCCTAGAACCCTAGCTACTGGCTCGACAGTCCGAACGCGGTGAGTACAGACTTCGTCGACTGGTCAGACGGGAACGTGCCGTGGACGTCGATGACCTGGATGCCCTCGGCGTCCATGGCGGCGGCATAACCGGCGCTCTGATCCGACGACGCGCCGTCGACCGTCTGCTTGATCACGGCGATCCTGGCCTTCGGATATTTCTTGGTGAGTTGGTCGATCAGCGGCTGGACCTGCGCCGCGAGCGGTGTGCTCTGATCGGGAGTGCTCGCGTAGTTGAGCAGGATGAGGTCGGGGGTGACCTCGGGGCGGATCAGCTGCCCGAGGTTCTGCTGCGCGTAAGCCGGGTTCTTGCCGGCAGCACTTCCGTTCCAGAACTCCGATCGGACCGTTCGTTACCTGGCCGAGGCCTGTCATGGGTCCGTACGCCTCGGTGGAGGTGTTCCAGTACTTGGTCGCGACGGGGCGATCGGGCTCATTGCTGATCGCCGAACCGCGCGCAGGTGCCCACCCCTCGTGCCGGTGGTGCTCTCGCGCGGGCTGTGTTCCGCCGATCTCGCCGGATTCCTCAACCAGCAGTACCGGTGGTGCATGGGTTCGCTGTCGCGCCTTCCGAATCCGGCGCTGGCCGCAGCTCCCGTCCGCCCGACGATACGGCAGCGCCTCGCGGCCTTGGCGGGTGTGTTCTACTACCTGACGACCGCCATGAACGTCTTCATGCTCCTCATTCCGGGCATCGTGATGGCCGCCTTCTATCCGGCCGATGTGCATCCGGCTCAGCTCCTCCCGTTCCTGTTGGGACTGTGGGTGTACGTGGTGCTTTTCCCGCTGGTGTCGCGGAGTAGATGGCGGTTCGAGGTTCTGCGCATCCAGATGGCGTACAGCTTCGCGCATACGGTTGCCATCTGGCACAAGCTGACGGGCCACGAAAAGGGTTGGGTACCAACCAGTGTCGTCGGCAAGACCAATTCGCTCGCGCGGTCGGTCAGTCTGCTCGGCGTCGTCGCGCTCGGCGGTTCGCTTGCGCTGTTCTGGGTTCTCGTGGTTCGTGACGTGCTGGAGTACGGGCTCTGGGACTTCTTCATGCTCGTCGGATTCGTGGGGGCCTACACCCATCTGGCCGTGCCGCTGTTGTCCGAGTTCATCAAGATACTCGTCTCGCATCAGCGTGAATCGTCGAAGCTCTCCGACGAGATCGACGCTGACGCTGCGACTGCTGAGGCGCCCGACGTCACGGAGCGCGCGGCATGAGCGAACCCGAGTTCGATCTGCACGCCCCAGAGTATCGCTCGCCCAAGCGCCCTGAGGTGACGGAACGACGCCCCGCCGAAGCCAATTGGAACCGCGTCACTGTGTTCGAGGTGATCGGCTACACGCTTGCGATCGTTTTCATCGGGGTGCTCGCGATGGGCGTTTTCGACATCATGCTCTCGTGGTCGACGTGAGACTGACCGACATCCTCGCGCCTGCCGCCCCCGCAGCTCCCCAGCGACAGTTCTTCGACGACATCGCGGGTCTGCGCGGCATCGCCGTGCTCGTCGTCGTGGCGTTCCACTCGCGTATCCCGTTCATCCCTAACCACAGCGCCCCGTCGAGGCGGTCGGTGGACTCGACGATGCCGAAGAAGCGTCGAATCCACGTTGCCTTGTCGTCGGGTGCCGACCCGTCGGCGTTCGCGACCGGGGAGGACCTCGGGGATGAATGCGCCCCAGGTGTGTCGTGGGGTCGGTCCACGTGCAGGGCGCGGAGCAGGCGAGCATGCCGCAAGCAGGGCTGCGCCGCCGAGTGTTGCCAGGCGCAGGGCGTCGCGTCGTCGAATGGCGTGCGCTGTCACTGGGTAATTGTGAGCTGTGTGATCCACGTATCCCAGCTCGAGTCGGACGTGTACGCGGAATGTTGGTGAGTTGTGTTGGGCGGATAGTCCCAGGGCGAGGGATCGGGCAGCCACACCTCGGCCAAGTTGTGGTCCTGGTCGACGACGTACCTGCCGTCGATCAACCGTATGGAGGCGCCTGATTCACCGATGTATGGTTCCAGCACCCGACCTCGGGCGAGGCTGACGACGCCGTCGCCGATGTAGTCGGTGAACCTGACCAGGTTGATCCAGCGTCCGCCGAGTTCGCGCCGCAACCGCAGGTGCGTCAGATGGCTCAGTGCTGCGGGAAACGCCCGCCCGTAGGCCCAGCCGAGCTGAGAACCGTAGGTCAGCAGCGAAATCCGACGCTGCTGCCCCATAGGTAGCCGATGGGCGAGGGCGTACATGATCATCGTCCCCTGGCTGTGCGCCGCCAGGATCACAGTGCGGGACGGCTCCTTCTCCCAGACGTTGGCGAGGAAGCGCTGGAGATCGCGGATGGCGCGTGGCGCGTAGGCAGGGGGGACCAACGGGTGGGCTTCGCGCGGCCAGAACGACGCGAGATCCCACAGCACTCCGAGTGATCGCCCACTCTTGCGTGGGCTGCGCGCCGCGTTGTACATCGCGCGTAGGAGTAGCAGGTCGACGAGTGCCAGCGCCACGATCCCGATGCCCTGCACCGGACCGCTGCCGTCGACGATCCCGAGATGAAAGGAGAGCCGGTCTCCTCGTGCGAGGAGCCCCGCTGCCATCGCGCACACCGCGACGACCAGAACGCAGGCCGGGATCGTCAATTTCGCGGTGGCGACCGCCCAATTCAGCTTCACTCCGAACTTCGTGCTCGGCGCGAGCTCAAGGGGATCAAGTCCAACCGATTGTTGTTGTGGCACAGTCAGAAACGACCGTTCCCTGCCATTCGCGACGACGATTCCGACAAGAAATACCAGGGCGCCCAGCCCGCAGACGACCACGGTGACGCCCCACATCCACGCTGTGTCTGTGTAGACGTCGGGGAGGTAGATCTCAGAGGGTTCGCCACCGTAGTGGTCGAGGAGGAACGCCACGACGCGGGTGAGGCCCATTCCCAGTCCCGCGCCCCACACGACACCGATGGCTGCCACAAATGGCCCGTGTAGCCCGCGCAGCCAGGGACCCGCCGGCCCGGTGCCGCGCCACCACCGTGAGAATCGGCGCGTGTTCTCAAAGCGGTTGCGTGGGAGCACCAAAGAGCAAAAGGTTGCCGCAATCGCCACCGCCACGAGGAGCGCGTCGGCGCCGAAAAACCACGCGATGACTGTGTCATCCGGGCGCGCGGGATCGAGAAGGCTGGCTGTCAGGACGAGGGCTACGCCGGCACCGGCGATCCACAGCATTGCCCACCACCCTGTGAAGAACTGAAGCCACTCCGCAGGCGTCGACGTTGCGCGGGGATCGGTACAGACGGCGGTGGCAGCCGAGACGATCACCAGCACGGCGACTATGAGCGCGCGACACGCACCTGGTAGGGCGTCGGCACCCACGACGAGTGCCGCGGTGAGGATTCCGGCCACTGCGTGAGTGGTGATCAACAATGTTGCTCTGCCGTCAGACGGACGCACGAAGGAGTCCTGTGAGATCAGGGGCACGCCGCCGGTCGGGGTGTCAGTCGGGGAGAGGACATCAGTGTCGTTGTTGCCGTAGAACGCAACGAACGCGCCGACGCCGAACAGTGCTGCCAGACTTACCAACACCCAGGTCGTGTGCCAAAAGTCATCGGTGATCCGGCTGAACAGGACGGCGTCGATGAGGAACGCCAATTGCGCGACCATGGTCGCGGTCAACGCGAGTCCGAGGAGACGCAGCGCGGCCCGGGCGACGCATACCGACGCCTTGGCGGCCGCGTTGTGTGGCGGGATCTTCGGGTACATCCACGCTGCGACGTTGACGAGGGCGAACGGGGCGAATAGCGCCCAAATCGCCTGTACGGCAAGGCCTGAGGTCATATCGCCCCAGCGGTAGGCGATGCGGCGTTGCTGTTGCCTCAGGTGCGCCGGCTGCTGCGGGCACGTCGTGAACGTGCCACGAAACGGGCTGGCACCGGACTCCGTCATCGACTCCCGGTCGGTGCCGGGAACCTCGACCACACGAGAACTGTCGAGGATCTGTTCTGGCGGCGTGCCGCTGACCCCGTGTGTCAGCAGCACGAGCGGTTTCTGCGCTCCGTCGCCCATGGATCAGAATTCTTCCACGCGCACGCATCGCTCGGGGTGAGTAGCGACACAGGATCTTTCCGGTTCCGGAGGGCTTAGCGTCGAAGTATGTCCACAACGAGGTCGCATTCGCAGTTCATCGCGCTCGACGCCGAGGCGCTCTGGTCGGTCATCGGAGACCCGGCGCGACTACCCGAGTGGCACAGCGGGTATCGCGAAGTGAGACTCGACGGTCCGCCCGGCGCCGGAGTTCGCGGTGACTACGTACAGGCGAATCCTGTTGTGGGAGCGCTTCATCGACGGTTGGCTCCGCCTTTCATCATCAGCGTGGCCGACGGAAGAGTGCTGACGTTGACGCAGCCGGAGCCGGTTGCGGACACGCGCATCGAGTTCACGCTGGTCCCCGTCGACGGTGGGACGGTGGTCACCGAGACCGTGACGACCACCGCTGCCGTAGGGGCGGTGAGCAGGTTCATCCTGTCGGGCGTGCCACAGCTGACCGCGCGTACCGACTTCGCCCGCCTGGCACGTCTTGCCGGGCCCCCGAAGGTCGACGACGCGCTGACCGTTGTCATCGCGGGCGGCAGCGGTGCGCTCGGACAACATCTTGCCGCCGATCTGAGCTGCCGCGGTCACCGGGCGGTGATCCTGACGCGCAGCGTCGACCCCGCGCCGCCATTCGATCAACTCGTCTGGGATGGCCGGAGTGTGGGTGCGTGGGCTGATGCCCTGGCTGTCGACGGCCCCGTTGCCGTGGTCAATCTCGCGGGCAAGCTCGTCGACTGTCCGCCTACTGAGCGCAACATCGCGGCGCTGCGCGACAGCCGCGTCGACGCCACGCGTGCGTTGGTGGAGGCGTCGAAGACGCTGCATGCTCCGGTTGCGCGATGGCTGCAGGCGAGCACCACTGCGATCTGGAGCGATGCGGGTGAGCAGTGGTGCGTCGAGTCGACTCCGCTACCGGTTGGGTTACCGCAGATGACCGGCGTCGCCCAACCGTGGGAGGAGGCCGTGACCGGTGCGAACACCGAACACCTGACCATCCTGCGGACCTCGATCGTGCTCGACGGACGTTCGGCGGCGATGAAGCGGCTCGTCGACATCACGCGAGCGGGACTCGGCGGACGCGTCGGATCGGGCAAGCAGTGGTTCAGCTGGATTCACGTCGACGACTGGTTGGCCATCGCTCGCGCGGCGCTGGGTCTCGATCCTGCCGTCGAGGTGCCCGACGGTGTGGTTGTGGGGGCGTCGCCGAATCCGGTTCGCAACGTCGACTTGATGGCGTCACTGCGGCACGCACTGCACCGCCCGCCCGCACCGCCCACGCCTGCACCGATGCTCAAGGTGGGTGCGGTCTTTCTCCGTACTGATCCGGCGCTCGGACTCACCGGGCGTCGCGCGCGGTCGGAGGTGCTCGCCGAGGCGGGCTTCGAGTTCAGGTTCCCCGAGCTCGACGCCGCGTTGGCGGATCTGCTCGGGCGGAGCGCGTAGCGGCGCGCAGATTTCTACGAGTCTGGGGCCTCGGCATGTACCGGTACATGCCGAGGCCCTGTTGGCGCGTACTTTTCTGCGTGGTGTGGGTGTCGGCTGATCGGGTGAACCTGACCCCCGGCACCCTCGGAAGCGGGCATAACGTGCACACTGAGGGCTCGCTTCTGAATACCTCGCTCCTCAATACTTCGCTTTTCGGTACAAGGTGGTGCCCGTGACCGGACAGTATCCCTATGGGCCTACGCCCTCGGGCTCGTCGTCGTCGAAGATCAGTCGCAAAGCGATTGTCGGGGGAGGCGTCGGAGCGTTGTTTCTCATGATGGCCAGTTGCGGTATCGGGGCAGCGATCGGTGGTGGTGGCGACAGCCCGCAGGCAGCTCCGACGGTGACCTCGACGACGACTCTGACCGAAACCAGCGCGGCGTCGACCGAGACTTCCTGGCGCACCACCACCGTGACCGCCACGCCGACAGCGTCAACCGGGACCACGGAGACCACCACAGGTGTGGCCGACGACGCGGACAACACTCCGCGCGGGCTGGCGGGGACTCGAACGCAGACTGCCGCGGTACCGACCACCGACTCGGATTCCGGAGGTGGAGGTGCCTATTACTCGAGCTGCAAGCAGGCCCGTGCCGCTGGTGCCGCACCGCTGTATGCGGGCCAGCCGGGCTACTCGTCGAACCTCGATCGCGACGGCGACGGGGTTGCCTGCGAGTAGTTGGTCTTTCAGCGGACTCTCTGCGAGTCGATCATCGGATGTAAGCGGTGGAGCCCTGGGGTGGAGCGGTGTTGCTGATCAGCTTGCCCAGGCAGTGGTCGCGGTCGAAGTTCTGTTGCTGACACCACGCTACGGCTGCCTGGGGACTCGGGAACGTCTGAGCGGTGATGGTGACCCACCAACCGGACGAGCTGAAGACGGACCAGTCGTCACTCCACAGCAGGCGTGCGCCCGAGAATCGTTGATAGTTGGCGGCGAACTCGTCGAGGATGTCTTTGTTGGTCCACGTCTTGCCGTCGGCGACGAGCCCGGGCTGTTTGGAACTGAGCTGGGCAACCCATTGATTGTTGCTGCTCGAGAGGATCCTCGCGCGGTCGGCGTCGACCTGTGTGCGAAGTGATTGTGCAGCAACACTATCCACGTCGACGCCGGTCGGCTGACCTGCTTGCGACGCCGTGGCCGACACCGGACCGGTCGCCTGCGAGGACGAGAGTGTCGAGGTTCCTGCGGCGCCTGAGTCGGTGACCTGGATCGTGAGGTTCGAACCGCTGCTCGCGTCGGGCAGTTGGTAGAAACTGCCCGTGGGATAGGTGAGCGTGATCTGTCGCGAATCAGGTTGTGGCGGAACACCGATCGGTGAGCTGGAGAAATCGAAGATGCCGTTCGCGACCGGACCCGCGGAGGATGAAACCGCAACCGCGGCCTGCGATCCCGACAGCACATCACCCCCGGAGCAGGGACTTGACGCCGTGAACGTCACGGCCAAACCGGAACTCGTGAGCGACGCCTGCGGCGACGAGGTCGTCAACGGCTGTGCGCACCTGGTCAATGTGTCGGGGAGGTTCTGTGCGCCCGAGGCAGATCTTGTCGACGAGTTGTTCGCCTTGAGCGGGCCCTTGGTGGCAGCCCACACCGCCCCTCCGACAATGAGTGCGAACACCACGACGAGTCCGACGCCGATCAACCACCATGAGGACTTCGACGGCGGTCGGCCAGCAGGCTGATACGGCGACGGGTACGGGGCGACCGGCGTGGCAGGTGGAACATAGAAGCGGGCGTCCGACGCGGCCTGCGCTGCTTGGGTGGCTTCCCAGCCCGAGGTCGTCGGGGCCGGCGTGGCAGGCGGAAGCGTCGGTGCTGCAGCAGACGTCGACCCTTTCTTCAGGGAGATCGTGGGGGGAGCCGCGGCGGAGCTGTCGAGATGGACGCGGGTGGTTGCCTCGCGCGCCTGGGGTGCGGTGTTCGCGGGCGGGGTGGCCTCGGGCGGTGTGGCCTCGGACGCGTTTCCTGGACTCCAGTCGAGTTGGTGGCCCTGCGACGAGTGCGGGGTCGGGTTGTCAGGCATGCATGGCCGATCGGCTCCTCGACGTCGACGACGAAGCAGTCGACGACGAAGCAGTCGACGAGATCGAGAGTAGGCGTGTCTACCTGGTGGTTGCGGCGAAAACCTCGCACTACGACTGCTTTTCATCTGATCGTGCGACAGGCGACACCCCACGACTCCAGCCGTGCAAGTAAATTCCTGGCGTATATCGCACTTTCACGGATTCTCTGAAACCGACTGGCCGACTGTGATGGGCGACGCATTTTGCCGCGCTTGCGGCTTTCCGGCACGTGAACAACAGAGGGCTGACCTGCTCGGTTGCGCCCACCTGTGCCACGCTCCGGGGTGTGGGGAGCCGTGTCGTGTTACCAGGTCGCCCCTCAATTCGAAGCGCCGCGATGGCGTTAATGTCGGCGAATTGATACATTGTGTTCTCGAATCACAGATCGTTGCCGCACAAACACAGTTCGTGTAGCGCACGATATCGCTTGGGGGGGAACCAAGAAGGTGTTTCAACGCGCCTCGTCGTCTCTTCATGCCGTTCGCAGCCTTGTGAGCAGCACGAAGGAACTACATAAGTCAGTGCTCAGGCACTCGGAGTTCGGTCGTGCCGTCGTCACGTGTGCGAGCCCGGTGGGTCGTGCAGTCCGGGTAGCTTCATGACCGGTACGCAGACCCAGCCCGGGATCCACACTCACAATTCGTCGCTTGACGGACTCTCCGTCTGTGTTGTCGCATGCCACTTCGCTCCGGAGACAACCGGCAGTGCGCCGTACAACACGCTTCTCGTCGACACTTTGAGTCAGGCGGGAGCTCGCGTCGAACTCATCACTGGCGTGCCGCATTACCCGCAGTGGCGTGTTGACGATCCGCGTTACCGCAGAGGGATTCTCTGGCGCGAGACGCGAGGCGAAGCGGGTGAGATCTCGGTGCGCAGGCTTCGCCATTCCGTTCCGTCGACCGTGGGTATTGGCGGACGTTTCCGACTCGAGTCCAGCTTCGCGGCGCTGAGTGCGCCGTTCGTCGCCGCATCGTCGGCCGACATCGTCATCGCGGTCAGTCCGCTGCTCGGCGCCGCCGCGGCCGTCCGGGTCGGGAAGCGTGGGCGTCCGGCGGGAGTGTTCGTTCACGACCTCGTCGGAAACGCCGCGGCGCAAAGCGGAACAGTTGGTCGGGCCTCGCAACTCATCTCGAGAGCGGAGTACAACACCTACCGAACCATGGATCGGGTCGGTGTGTGCACGCCGCGATTCCGATCCGCGCTGACCAACGGCGGAATCGACGACGCCGCAATCATGGATTTGCCTGTGTTCACCCACGTCTCGAGGTCGTCGGAATCGTCGACCGAGGCGCGCGCCGCACTCGACTGGGATTTCCCCGACGATGCGATCGTGGTGGTGCACACCGGAAACATCGGTCGCAAGCAAGGTTTGACACATGTGGTCGACGCCGCGCGTGAGATCTCCCGAATGCCGGGAGCGCCCATCGAATTCGTGCTTGTAGGCGACGGAAACGAACGCGCCGGACTACGGGAACAGGCACGCGGGGTAAGCAATATCCGGTTTGTCGACCCGGTCGACGCCGAGTCGTATCCCCGGGTTCTCGCCGCGGCAGACGTCCTTCTGCTGCACGAGCTGCCAGGCGTCGTGGAGATGTCGCTGCCCAGCAAGCTCACGTCGTATGTGACCGCCGGCAGACCCGTCGTCGCAGCGGTCGAAGACTCTGGGATAGCAGGACGATTGCTCGAGTCGTATGAGGCGGCATCAATTATCTCTGCCGGCGACCCGACTGCTCTCGCAGCGGCCGTACGGCAGGCGGTCGACGACGAGGCGGTCCGCGGCCGATTGCTCGCGGGCGCCGCTCGACTCGGCGATGCGGAGTTCGGTACTGAAAGCGGGAAGCGAGCCTTCTGCACCTTCGCATCAGAAATAGCCAACAGCTGACGTGCTCATCTCGCGCACGTCTCCTGAACCACCATCACAGCACTGAACGAAAGGACCCGCTGACATCATGAAACGGGCACTCATCACCGGCATCACGGGCCAGGACGGCTCCTACCTCGCCGAGTTGCTTCTCTCGAAGGGCTACGAAGTCCACGGACTCATCCGCCGTGCGTCGACCTTCAACACGTCACGCATCAACCATCTCTACAGCGATCCGCACGATCCGAACGCCCGGTTGTTCCTGCACTACGGAGACCTCAGCGACGGAGCACGCCTGGTCACGCTGCTCTCGACGATCGAGCCGGACGAGGTGTACAACCTCGCTGCACAGTCGCATGTGCGTGTCAGCTTCGATGAGCCCGAGCACACCGGCGACACCACCGGAATCGGTTCGGTGCGGCTGCTCGAGGCGGTACGCCTGTCCGGGGTGCACTGCCGGTTCTACCAGGCCTCGAGTTCGGAGATGTTCGGTGCCACTCCGCCGCCGCAGGACGAGGACACGCCGTTCTATCCGCGTTCGCCGTACGGTGCCGCCAAGGTGTACTCCTACTGGATCACCAAGAACTACCGCGAGGCCTACGGGATGTTCGCGGTCAACGGCATTCTCTTCAATCACGAGTCGCCCCGACGGGGCGAGACGTTCGTCACCAGGAAGATCACGCGAGCCGTCGCACGTATCAAAGCCGGCATCGAGAACGATCTCTACATGGGAAATCTCGACGCCGTCCGCGACTGGGGTTACGCCCCCGAATACGTGGAGGGTATGTGGCGGATGCTGCAGGCACCCGAACCTGCGGATTACGTTCTTGCGACTGGTGTTCCGTGCACGGTCCGCGAGTTCTTGCAGACCGCGTTCGACCATGCCGGTCTCGACTGGGAAGCGCACGTCAAGTTCGATGAGCGCTACCTGCGCCCCACCGAAGTCGACTCGTTGATCGGTGACGCCTCGCGTGCCGCGTCGGTGCTCGACTGGAAAGCGAAGGTCGCAGCGCCCGAACTTGCGCGGATCATGGTCGATGCTGATGTGGCAGCATTGGAGTGCGAGGGCAAGCCGTGGATTGACACGCCCGCGCTGGCCGACTGGAGTTGACAAGCATGGCAACCGATTTCACACCCGGACCGCTCGATCGTTCAGCGACGATCTATATCGCAGGACACCGCGGGATGGTCGGGTCAGCACTGTGGCGCGCCTTCGAGGCTCGGGGATTCTCCAACCTCGTCGGTGCCCGCAGCTCGGAACTCGATCTGCGTGATCGCGCGAAGGTGTTCGACTTCATCTCTGCAACCAAGCCCGATGTCGTGATCGACGCGGCTGCACGGGTGGGTGGGATTCAGGCGAACAACACCTACCCGGTGGACTTCTTGTCGGAGAACTTGCAGATCCAGGTGAACGTCCTCGACGCCGCAGTGGCACAACAGGTTCCGCGGCTGCTGTTTCTCGGATCGTCGTGCATCTACCCGAAGTTCGCGCCGCAGCCGATCCATGAGGACTCGTTGCTCACCGGCTTGCTCGAACCGACCAATGACGCCTATGCCATAGCGAAGATCGCGGGCATCCTTCAGGTGCAGGCTGTCCGACGACAGTACGGGCTTCCGTGGATCTCGGCGATGCCGACCAATCTCTACGGCCCCAACGACAATTTCTCCGAAACCACGAGTCATGTGATGCCCGCGATGATCCGGCGTTACGTGACCGCACGAGACTCGAATGCCGCCTCCGTGACGAACTGGGGGAGCGGGTCGCCGCGGCGTGAATTCCTCCACGTCGACGACATGGCTGCTGCCTGCATCCACCTACTCGCGAACTACGACGGACCGCAGCAGGTCAACGTCGGTGCCGGTGAAGACGTCACGATCAAAGAGCTCGCCGAGACAGTCGCGAAGATCGTCGGTTACGAGGGTGAAACCCACTGGGACACAAGTAAGCCCGACGGAACTCCACGCAAGTTGCTTGATGTGAGCCGACTCCGCGATTCTGGCTGGACCAGCTCGATCACACTCGCCGACGGCATCACCGACACGGTGGAATGGTTTGCCGAACGTTGTGCAGCCGACGAGCTGGCGGTTCGGGGATGACTGCGGCCGGGGCGAACACTCGTCCCATTGCGCAAGACCCCGGTACCCACGACGACGCTACTGGGTCGAGATACGCCGCCAACGATTTCGATCTGGCGGGATTTCAGGGTGTCGGCTACGACAAGGGGCGTCCCGTCGCGGTGCAAGCACTGTGGTTTGCCGTGTCGCGGGTCATCGTGATGGCGTGGTGGTGTCCGGCGAAAATTCGGGTGCTGATTCTGCGCGCCTTCGGAGCCGAGATCGGACGTAACGTTCTTATCCGACACGGCGTGCGAGTGCACTGGCCGTGGAAACTGTCGATCGGCGACAACACCTGGGTTGGTGAGGGCGCGTGGATCCTCAATCTCGAGCCTGTGACCATCGGCGCCAATTGTTGCCTCTCTCAGGAGGCGTTGATCTGCACGGGAAGTCACGATCGACGCTCGCGCACATTGGAATTCGACAATGCCCCGATTGTTCTCGGCGATTCCGTGTGGATCGCGGCGAGGGCGATGCTGTTGCGCGGAGTCACGGTGGGTGCCGGGTCGACGGTCGCGGCCGGAGCGATCGTGTTCAAAGACCTTGAGCCGGGAAGTCTGGTGAAATCGCCACAGTCCGACGTGTATTCGCCGACGGGAAAACCTGAGAACTCGATGTAGGCAGGTATTTGCCGCGGCAAGCTTCTGTCGTAGCGAGATCTGCGTTCATCGGTCTGAATCCAGATATAGATGCCGAGCGTTTGACGTGCGGTTATGTCTCGCGCATTTTGCGCTGATTTATGGCGGCAGTCGTTAGCTCGTACGAATGACATCGCGTGAGGTGCCAACGAACCGCGCGATGCCTTAATCTCGCGTCGCCCTTGGGGGCCTTATGCCTGGTTGTTGTGGTGTCGCGACGTCCCTGGAGTGTCGACCACACAAGCTTTAGGTGTGATTCAGACCTCGTTGGCAAGTAATACTTGAAGTATCGGTTTACCAACGAGAACTGCACTGGTAATGTCGGCAATGCAAGGGGATCAGGGGGATGGTCGCGACTGCCGTTACACCGCATGTCTTGTACGTCTGGTGGGGCGCTCTGAAGTCTCGATCACTGATTTGCATTCACGACGAGAGTTGATGGTGTGAGCATATTAACGGGGGGGACCTATCGTGCTGCTCGAGGCCATGGCGGCCTCGGGCGACGAATCAGGAGCTCGGAAACGGTTCGTGCTCCGCTGGCGCATGATCAGCGGGCACAAGTCGCTGCGCGCTTGCGTTGGGCCGAAGCCGCCGTAATCATCGCAGCCAGCCTTGCTGGTTCGGTGATCCGTGGCGGGCTACCGGCAGCGTCAGTGAGTTCGTTGGCGTTCAGTGTCGGCCTGGCCGGTGCTGTCGGCCTTCTGTGGATCGCCATCGCGGGGGCGATGAAGACAGTCGATCCCATGCTGATTGGTGTCGGTGCCACTGAATATCGCAGAATCCTTTCTGCGGCAGCCATTTTCCTTGCCATCGTTGCGCTTCTGCAGTTGGTTTCCGGTTTCTACATGTCGCGCGCGATGCTCTTGATCACGCTCGCGTTGGGCGTCCTCGGAAGCTTCGTCGTCCATCAGGTCGCGGTCCGTCGCCTCAAGAATGCTTGGCGCGACGGCCGAGGGGTTGCGCGAGCGCTGCTCGTCGCTCGTCCCGAGCGATTCGATTCGATCGAGAAAGCCCTCCACAATTCCGATGGTTTGGGAATCTCCATCGTCGGACGCCTCGCCGGTCCGTCGCTATGGGTCCGGTCGAGTCGTGAATGCGCACAGGTGCCCGCGCGCGGCGTCGACTGGCTACCGCTTCCCACTGATGGCGTCGAGGAGACGGAGAGTTCGGTCCTGAGCGCTGTCGATTCGATCGACGCCGACATGGTTATCCTCGCGGATACGTCCGGAATGGAGAGCTGGGCCTTCAGAGACCTCACCTGGGCATTGCACGAACGAGGTGTGGCGCTCGCCGTCGAGCCTGCCGTCGGAGATGTCGCATTGTCGCGAATGGCCATGTCGCAGTTGAACGGAACGTCGCTGCTGCAGATTGGTGGTCCCGCGTACAACCGCGCGATGAACCTGCACAAGCGGCTGTTCGACATCGTTGTGTCGTCGCTGGCTCTGGTGATTCTCGCGCCTGTTCTGTTGGGCGTGGCGCTGCTGGTCAAGTGTGGAGACAACGGAGCCATCTTCTACGGCGCCAAGCGCATTGGTGTCGGCGGTCGGCCGTTCAAGATGTGGAAGTTCCGTTCGATGGTTCCCGATGCCGAGGCACGACTCGCTGCGGTGCGCGCTGAGATGGGATTCGACGACAACACCTTCTTCAAGGCAGAAGACGATCCACGGATCACCCGCGTTGGTCGTGTGATCCGCAAGACCAGCATCGACGAACTGCCGCAGCTGTTCAACGTGCTCAGAGGCGACATGAGTCTTGTCGGTCCGCGACCGATGGTCGACGGAGAAGGGGCCGAGTTCGCGAACTTCGTCGAGCGTCGGGTACTTGTCCGGCCAGGTATCACCGGCCTCTGGCAGGTATCGGGACGTTCGGACATCAGCGATGAAGAGAGGGTCCGCCTCGACCTCATGTACGTCGAAAACTGGTCTATGGTCGGCGATCTGGCGATTATCTCTAAGACCGTCTCTTCGGTCTTGAAGATGGAAGGCGCCTACTGAGGCATAGCCGCTCAGGGAATACTGTCAGGCAGTCGCGTTGACCAACTTGTCCACGGTGTCTGACAAGTTGCGAATGCTCGAAAACGTTGCTTTCTTGAGTGCCTCGTCGGGAAATTCGACATCGAACTCGTCCTCAAGGCCGACCATGACGGTCACGCTCGCATGCGAGGAGAGACCAGCATCGAATAGGTCGTCGTCGACTCCGATCGTCGACACATCTACCGCGAGTTTTCCCCATCTTGCGAGTACTTCACGAATCTTTTCTTCCACGGTGCTGCCCTCCCCTGATGTCGTCTGTCGCATGTCGTATAACCAGATGACATTAACAACAGTGACCGATTCACGGCGTTTGCCGTCCCTGGCAATTGTGCCATAAGGGCAATCCGCAATTAGGTGAGGCTTCGTGAATTCGCAGTGACAGGGCGATCGCTTGCTATCGCGAGCTGCCTCGGTACTTCCGGTGGTACTCGTCGTACAGATCGGCGTTGCGGACGCGTTCGTTGCGCTTGACCAGATCGGGATTCAGGCCGTGCTGTGAGAGTCGATGCCTGCGATAGATGACGTTGAGTGCGATCGAGAAGAAGACGTACGCGATGGGGATCGGCGAGAACATGATGAACCGCACGCCCCAGTCGGCCGGAACGAAGAGCATCGGGAGCATCAGGATGATGCAGGGGATCGCCCAGCGAACCACCATGCGTACCGGGGCGCCTTTGCCGGCGAGGTCGTTGGCGACCCAGTCGCGCATCGAGTCCGGCAGCACCGCGCCGTAGCAGTAGCGGATGTACTGCCAGCCCTTGGGGCGAGCCGACGTCTCTGCCATGATTTGCGCCCTTCTCGAAATTCAATCGCGTGCTACTGAATTCTACGCGAACGACTGTTCCAGACGTCGTCCAGGTGCGCTGCGGCACGTGTAACGCGCCTGAGCTGACCTCATCCGGCCGCCCGCACCCCGCCTTCGGCGTCGACTTCCATGCGTGTGCTGGGGCCGGCGACCGGCCGGTGCAGCACGGAGGCGACGCGTGAGCGGTTGGCCGGCGATATACGGACGAACACCTCGCCGTCCTCGGCGTCGCGGAGCACCTTGGTTGCCAGTGTGCTGATCTGCTCGCGGACGTCTTGGGTGATCTCCTCGGAAGAGTCGTCGATGAGCACGACGTCGACGCCACGGAGGCGAGCGTCGTATGCCGGGCCGTCGATTTCGAGTTTGCTCATCAGTGGTGCGCGAAGGCGGTCGCGGAGGTGGGCTTCGAGGACCTCGCAGTCGAGTCGTTGTGCCGGCGTGAGTTCTGCTCCTGAGGCGATCAGTTCGAGGAGCGGTCGGGCGAGTGAGGCGAGTTGTCTGACCTGGCGTGTGCGTTCGTCGGCCGCCGCGCGTGACGCTGCGAGCTGAGCCACGCGCACCGTCGTCTGCTGGCGTAGCGAAAACACCTCTCGCGCCGTGGGGTTCAATGTGAAGGAGAACAGCATCGCCATCAGCAGCGGGGCGGTGTCGGCAGCAACCTGCACGACGGCGGAGATCGCCCCCGCGCCGCTCGTGGCGCCCCAAACGGCGAATACGGCAATGGTTGCGAAGAATCCAAGCCATGGCGCGACTCGTCGTCCGCGCACCACCACGAATGCGTATATCACCGCGGACGCCCCGTGGCTCATCGCAACCGCGACAGAGGTTATCGCAGCCGCCGACGACACCGACAGAACAAGCCAGCTGCACACCGGGCCCGTTGCAGCGAGGAGCGCTGTCGGTGTCATGGGGAGCGGATCACCGTCGACCGCAATGAGACCGATCGTCGCGGCAGAGTAGATAGCGGCCGCTGCGATCGGGCCCCACAAGGTGTTCACCGTGTCGCCCGACGTGAGTGCAACCAACCAGCAGGCGCCGATGAACGTGCCTGCGACCAGCCACACACCACGTTCCCGCATGCCGAGGAGGTGCCGCGCGTCGGTCAGTTCGGGCGTGTCCACGAGAGCCTCACTGTTGTTCCGCGCCCGTGTTGCGATTCGACTATCGCCAAACCGCCGTCGATCTTCGACATTCTGCCTTCGATGCTCACCGAGATGCCGAGACGTGAGGCCGGTACTGAACTGGGGTCGAATCCTGTTCCGGTGTCGGAGATGTAGACGCTGAGACCGTCCGAGGTGGAGGTTGCATCGACTCGCGTGTGTGCGTCGGGACCGGCATGGCGTTGGGAGTTACGGACTGCTTCCGCGGCGGCCGCGGCGATCGCCGTCGTGACCGCTGTGGGGTAGCGTGCCGTGTCGTCGAATATCGAGGTGGACATCCTCTGTTGCGGCGCAACAAGAGTCACCGCCGCGCGGATACGGCTCAGGGTTTGCGACGCATCGACCTCGTCGTCGATCTCATCGGAGCCTGCACGGTCGATGGCAGCCAAAGCATTTCGGGCGTCCTGAATTAACTCATACGACGTCCCGCGTCGCGCAGCCAGTAGCAGTGTCGACATGACGCTGTCGTGGGTAAGTGCGTCGAAGCGTGCCCGTTCCGCTGAACGGGCTTGTGCTGCGGCAGCAGCCGCGGTGGTCGAATAGGCTTCGGCCCGCGAGTCGTCGAGGATTCTGGCGGTGCGTCGGCCCATGATTGAGGCCACCACGAAAACCATGGAAAAGGCATTGGCCCAGGCTATCTGGGCCACGATCGATCCGATCACCTCGGCGTGTCGGGCTAGCCGGTCGGCGATGACTGACCCAGTGACCGCGACTCCGAGTACCACGAACGCCCAGCCTGGTCGGAACGCGAGGGCAGCGCAGATGGCGGCGAGGCCCGGAAACATCGACAGCCAGAGCCCCTGCACGGTGTGGATCTGGCCGCCGTCCCACGCGATCCACCAGAGGGCCAGTGAGATCAGGTAGCCGATGGCGCTGATGCCAGTGATGGTCTGCAGCCGACGGTAACCGGCGCGCCACGTGAGCGGACCCATCGACAGTCCGGTGCCGAAGGTCAACAGCACCGCGACCGGGGTATACCAAGGGGCGGCGATTGTGGATGCTGCGGCGATCGGAACCGCGAGCTGAACGCCGTAGAGCAGGTAGCCTGCGGCCGCGAAGAGGGTGAACTGTCGAAGGATTCGACGTCCCGCCAGGGCATCCCGCGATGTGTCGCTTACCCCCGGAGACGTCGCGGAATCGGTAGCCATCCGTCCTCTATCGCTCGCTTGTACAGGTCGGTCTTGGTGGGAGAGGGGCGGCCGACGGCTTGATAACGCAGGCGGATCCGGCTGACGTAGTCGGCGACGGTCTCGGTGGAGAGGTGGAGTTCTGCTGCGACGCGGGCGGTCGATTCACCGGCCGCGTAGAGCTCGAGTACACGACGTAACTGTGGCGGCAGATCGACGAACTC
Source organism: Gordonia sp. 852002-51296_SCH5728562-b (assembly GCF_001665475.1). NCBI lineage: Bacteria > Bacillati > Actinomycetota > Actinomycetes > Mycobacteriales > Gordoniaceae > Gordonia > Gordonia sp. 852002-51296_SCH5728562-b. The sequence continues at coordinate 151,285 of NZ_LZMI01000132.1, forward strand.
GTCATCGGAATCGATGGCGGCGGCCCAGTCGATACTCGCGACGGTCTTGCCGTCGAGCGCCTGCGCGATGCCGTCGAGGAGTTCGGCTTCGCGGGCGTTCTTGCGGATCACTCCCAGCACTCCCGCGCTTGCGGCCTGGCGAACGAGGTAGAGCTCGTCGCCGGAGGTGTAGACGAGAACCGGTATCCCGGCCTCGGTGAGCGCGGCGATATTGGTGAGCGGAGTGGTGCCGTCGTCGAGCCGGAGGTCGAGGAGGACGAGGTCGAGTTCGGCGGTGACAGCCAGCAGTCCGGCGACGGTGTCGGAGCCTGCGACGAGTTCGAGGTCGTCGTGATCTGCGAAGGTGGCGCGGAGGCCGCGCACGATCTGCTCGTGATCGTCGACGACGCCGACTCGCGCGCGGTTCGGCGGGTTCGTCATGGAGACATCTTGGCCGATGCAACCGGCAATACAGCAGGTGATGAGTATGGCGAACGTAGTAGCCGGCGTCGATTTCGTCTGTTCGGACTACAGGCGTCCACTCGTCGGGATCTGATGCTCACTCGGCGTAATGCCGCGAGTTGCAACCAAGGCGAAGTCATCGCACTGCAGAAACACACTATGTGACGGCAGCTCCGCAGAAAGTGACGCGTCCTGGGCCGGTGACACGTACCGTACAGCCGCACAACCGCCAGGACGCGACTTTCTGCGGACTCGGCAGCTGATGGGTAGTCATGCCACTCAACTTCCCGTCACGCCCGCCATATGATGCAACCGGCACAGCGCCCGATATTGCATCGGCCCGTCGGCCGTATCGCCGACGGCGACCACCTCGCCGGAGCGCACCATGACCCCGTCGACGATGCGGGCGTTCATGAATGCCGTTCTGCCACACCAACACAGCACGACGGCCTGGAGTCGGTGCATCTCGTCAGAGATTTCGACGAGACGTGCAGCGCCGTCGAACAGTTGTGATCTGAAGTCGGTGAGCAGGCCGTAGGCGAAGACGTCTAGACCACGCTCGTCGACGATTCGCGCGAGTTGATCGACTTGCGCGACGGTCAGGAACTGCGCCTCGTCGCAGACGACGTAGTCGATTCGCGAACTGGCGTACGCCTCGACGAGCGCGAAAACGTCGGTGGCGTCGTCGATGAGCACGGCGTCGGCGACGAGTCCGATTCGACTGGTGACCAGCGACTGGCCCGAGCGGTCGCGCTTGGTCATCAGCAGACCGACCCGTCCCTGTTGGCCCTGATTGAAGTGCGTTTGGAGCGCGAGTGTTGTCTTACCCGCGCCCATCGGTCCGTAGTAGAAGACGAGCCGGCCAGGTTCACTCACCCGCAACCTCCAGACCCCCTTGACAACTTCCAGACGACGATCGTCACATGATGCTGCACGGGGGCGAGATGTGCAGAAGTGCGAGACCATCGCTGGTGGATGCCCGATAGCGCATGCCCGATAGCGCACACGCGCCAGCGGTCGACCAATTGGTCGCGCGTGCCGATGCGTGCCGTCGTATCGGGGCATCCTGCAGGAGGAATATGGAGTTCTCAAGGTGCGTGTGTCCGGCGCCGGCAAATCCGCAGGCCGGACTGTCGCATACGACCTGTACGGCATCGTGTCGCGCAACAGTCCCGGCGAGCGAACCAGCCTCTATAACCTTTGAGGCTGGTGGTGCTCACTCTCTGTCGTCCTCGTTGTTCTCAGCGATCCAGCGACCGACGCCTTGCTTCGCGACATGCTTGCCAAGGCGCTCTATCTCGTCGACTGGTGGGTACATCGCGTCGAACGTGATGTTCTCGATGCCTTGCTCGTCCTTCAATCTGGACAGTCGATCCCGCAGTTCGGGCTTCCAACTCGCGTGCACTCGGACCGACCACCCGGATGCACCCCACGCCTGTGACAGCTTTGTCGGGCCCTGGCTCGGCTTGAAATTGATCGCCAGAGAGCTAATGTCCGGGCGCTGCGCTGCGCTGATTCCAGGCATGTTCAACCCGCTGTAGGCGCTGTGCACGCCGCCCACCAGGAATTTGCCAGCCTGTGCCCGCATCCGCGGGTCAAGTGGTTGCTCGTCCACCAATCGCACCGTTACCGACCAACTGTCTTTCGACTGGTCCTTGCCTCTGACCACGTCGGACCATGGCAGAGGGTAAGGCTCTGGCGATTTCGGTGCCCCGGACTCCACCGGCGGTCGGGCGAGGCGCATCTCGGCTTTGGCCTGTGGGAGTTCACTCTTAGTCGTGTGGGGTGTGACGATGAACAGTCGCCCATCGGTCCCGTCTTCCTTCTCGACCGCGAAGAACAACGCTTCGAGCGGCTTAGTCGACACGTCGATCAACCTCGTAGGCACCAGATGGTGCTGGCAGATCATGAGCAGTTCACCGTCGGACATCCGCCGGCCCATGCCTTCTTCGCGCAGCGCTGCGATGACTGCGTTCTCAGCGGCGGCTAGGTGTGACTCACGGACCCGCTCGTCGCCCACTGCGGCTTTGCACACGCGGTAGAGGCTCGACGTGAACCCATGCCAGGACTTGGTCTGGCCTCGGAAGTACTTGGTCGCCTCCCTCAGCCCTTTCGGACCAGGCACGTCGACCTGAGGTCCCGCTGTGATCCACTCCCAGAACTTGTCGAGCCCCTCCTCGCTCTTGTCGAAGTCGTACTTGCCGTTCAACTCGTTCGCGCTGAACCAGTCTTCGATGAACGCGGAATACTCGGGTACGGCTACGGGATTCGTCTTCTCGCTCATGCAGACAGACTCTGCCAGAAGGGTCCGACCGCGACCTGTCACAGGTACACCCGACTTCGGCCGTCACACAGGCGATCAAAGGTGGATCGGTAGAGCGGGGTGAGACGTCCGTGCTCATCGGTGCGCCGCGCCGGTGGTGAGGAGTCGTCCGACGATTCTGGTGGCGGCGAGTTCGCCGTCTTCGGAGCGGAGTTGCTCCCCGATATCGCGGGCGTGATGGGTGTAGGCGGGGTCGGTGGTCGCGTTGGTGATCGCGGTGGCGAGCTCATCGGCGGTCACTGTTGTGCGACGCAGCGGCGGCGGGCTGACGCCGAGCCGGTGCAGACGCTGCGCCCAGAAGGGTTGTCCATGATTCCAGGGATCGCGATCGAGGGGGTCGCCGCTCGCAGGGTTGCCGCAGTGGTTCCTGCGTCGCAATGGTGCACTGCGGCTGATGTTTTCGGCAAGAGCCAGCTGTGGGGAACGTCGTCGATGGTGAGGATGTGCGGGTTGTCGTTGGCGTGCAGGTTGGCCCAGCTGCGGTGGATGATGCCGCGATGCCCTGTCTTGGCGAGGGCGTCGGCGAAGAGTTGACTGAGGCGGTCGCCGTGGGTGGCCGCGGTACTGCCAAGCCGACTTAGATCGGTGTTGGGCCGTCGTCGAGGAATTCGACGAGTGCCTCTGGTGGGGTGTAGTCGACGCTCTCGGCGGGCCACCAGTAACCGGTGAGGTGGGCATGGGTGGGCCAGTCCGCGGGGCGCGGGATGACGTGGCTGCTGATGCCGTGCAACTGCAGCCACGTATCAGCGCGCTGCCGTTGGTAGGCGCGACGTGATTGCTTCGCTAGCCCGAGATTCGCACGCAGCTCGACGATGAGTGGGGTGAACAACTTCTCCCCAGCGGCGGTCATCGTCCAGGCGGCGCGATTGCCCCATCGCCCGAACGATCGTGTTCCCAACGCGGGCAACGTGCCAGCCCAGCAGCGACCCGATCGGCCCTTCGCGCAGCAGCAGATCGGCATCGGCTGCTGCGGTCGCCATGGCTTCGCCGACGCTGGCGAGGTCGTCGCGCATGCCCGCCGCCGCGTCTTTCGGCGGCCGGAGTTTCTCGCCTTCGACCATCGCTTGGCCGTAGGTCGAGTCGCGAGTGGACTGCTCGGTATCGCCAGGCAACTGGCGAAGTCCAGCCCGGCGTCGACGACCAGCTGTTCGTAGGGCTGTTGGGCGGCGATCGCCACATCCACCCCGAGTTTGTCGCGTAACCGGGTCGCGAGCCCTGTCAGCGGGGCGACGTCGCCGCGGGTACCGAAGGCAAGAACGACAATGGTGGCTACTTAGATGCTCCCAACGCGTGGAGGAATAGTTCGCCGACGCCCTCGACGTAGCGGCCCACGGGTAGGTGGCGTCGCGGGCGAGGTTGCTGACTGCGTCATCGAGTGCGGCCCGCAGCGCATTTTTGACCAGTGCGGCGTCGACGGTGGTAGTGAACTCGCCCGACCGGATGCATCGCTCGATGATGATCTGCGGGTCAAGTTGAATCGTCTGTAAGTCTTTTCCATGCTGGGTCGAGCGGAGACCTTTGGCTACGCCACCTCCGTTTCGGAGGTGACACGCTCACGGTAGCTGGTTTCGTAGTCGATCGGCGTCTGGTAGCCCAGTGACGAGTGCAGACGCTCTGCGTTGAACCAGGACACGTAGGCGGCGGTCTCGCGTTCGACCTCGCCGCACCCGGCGATCGGGTGGGTGTCGATCAACTCGGTCTTGTACAGCGCGATCGCCGATTCCATCAGGGCATTATCGAGGGCGTCACCGACGGATCCGATCGATCCAGTGATCTCGGCGTCGCGCAATGCTTGAGTGAACGCCAACGATGTGTACTGACTGCCCGCATCGGAGTGATGTACCAATCCTGTTGTGGTGAAACCGAATACGCCCGTTCGTGGTGTCGACATGGCTTGCTCGACGACACTGGTCACCAACGGTGTGTGCTTGGTCGACATCATCCGCCAGCCGAGAATGCGCCGCGAGTACACATCGACGAGGAACGCGACGTACACGAACCCCGCCAACGTCCACACATATGTAAAATCTGCGACCCATACTCGGTCGGGCGCATTGGACCTATTCCTTTGTCGCCCATCATGATCGGGGAAACGAGGTGCCCGATCATCGCGGTTGGTCGTCGTGGTGCGGTGGTGTCCGCGGACCGCGCCGGCCGCACCGCAGATGCCCATCAAACGGCCTACCTTGTCACGGCCCATCCGATACCCGGCACGATCCATCGCGCGCCACATCGTGCGGACCCCGTAGACACTGCGATTGCGTTCCCAGACCAGGTGAACAGCGTGCGCGTCGTAGGCCTCTGCCAGCACAGATTCGGGTATCTGGCCTGCTTGTTTGCGTGCGTAATAGGTGGACGGGGCAATCGCCATCCCGTGCTCGGTGAGCACACGGCAGATTGGGTCGACCCCAAACCTGTCCTTGTGTGCGTCGACGTAGTCGACGATCACCGGAGTCGGCGGTCGACCTCCGCCGCTGCGAAAAACGCGGACGCGGTCTTCAAAATCTCGTTGGCTCTTCGTAATTCGGCAACTTCACGCCGGAGTCGACGCATCTCTGCCTCATGTTCAGCGACCGTCTTCGCGCCTTCTGTCGAGTCGATAGGCGCGTCCTTCTCGATCCAGTTGCGCAGCGTTGCGGGGTTGATGTCGAGTAGCCCGCCGACGTGCTTGCGGGCGCTGGATTTGGACTCACCCGCTTCCTTCAGACGGTCGTGATACATCCGTACCGCCCGCTCACGGGTCTCCTGATCGAACTTGCGTGGTGCAGCCATATCGACATTCTCCTGGTGGGATCACTGTCTCCACCAGACCCAGGACGGCTCACCCGCCGTTGGCGCTGATGTATGCAGCCAATTGATCGCGCGCGGTCGTCGCGGCCGACACCGCCGGAATGATCACTGTCGCCGACGCCGTGAACACCGACTCGACCACCGCGGCAACAATCTCGTCCTTGTTGGTGAAGTGATACAGCAGCGCACTTTTCGCGATCTGCGCCCCCTCGCCGATCTTCGCCAACGACGCCTGCGGGTAGCCCACCTCGGTAATCAACTCGATCGCTCACCCGACGATCTGCTCTCGCCGAGCCTGATCGGCGAACGTTCGGTTAAACCCTCATCTGACCGTACGGTCTATTTATAGAACAACTGGTCTAGGGGTGGTGTCCGGCGGGCGTCGGCCCTCGTTGTCGGATTGAACGGTTGGCGGCCACACGGTGTGGCTCGGCGCACCACGATTCGCGCGCGTACGCGATTCAGACTGCGCTCAGCTCACCGCACGGCGTTGCCACCTCGTCGAGGATCGACTCGTCGGGCGCGCGATCTGACCCTGCGAGAACTTGAGCTTTCGCGCTCGCTATATCCGAGTCCTCTACTGCAATGCTCTCACGGCGCGCCGCCAGAAGGCCCGCTGTCGCTGCGAGTTCGCCCACGGTGTTCGCAGTGCTGCGATAGATCCTTCTGGATTCGTCGAAGGCTTCTTGTGCTGCGATAAAATCACCTGCGTATCGCTCACATACTCCGATGTATCGGCGGAACACCGCAGCTGCCCAGGAGCGTTGAAGCGACTGATCCGTCGAATCATGAAGAAAGGTTTGGCCGAGTGCGCTCAATTCAACGGCCAATCGCCGGGCCGCGCCAGTGTCGAGGGTCCTTGCTCCGCAATCTAGTTCGGTGGTGATGATCGACGCTGCCGCGAGCGCGCCCCACGAGACGCTGCCAACTGCTGTAAATGCATCGCGCGCGTACGTGAAGTGCTCGCGAGCTCGCACCGGTTCGGAGTGGACGATCAATTCTCCTGCCCAGAAGGAACATTCGGCTGCCACTCGAGTGTATCCGTGGCTGATCGCAAAACTCATGCTGGTTGCGATGTTGGGTGAGTTCGGCGCGTTGAAGAGGTAGTGCAGGCGAATCTTTGTCACATCTGAAGCTGCAATTCCGTAAGTGTCATCCGCGCTGTCAAAGCAGTCACGTGCTTCGGCTATCTTTTGAATTGCCCTTTCATCGCCTTGACGGTCAAGGATCAGGGCACGGGTGTATGCGCACCATCCATGTCGGATATCGCGCTCGGGTCCTTCGATGGAAGTTGCTGCCTTATCTGTGCGATCGAGATCGTTTAATACCGCACCTGTGTCGTACGGATAAGCGAACAGCGAAGCGCGCGCCCGCTCGTAGTATGCCCGCGCCAGCGAGCGCGCGTCCAAAGTTGTTTGCGAAAGCTCGAGCGCGCTCTGTGCCAGGTCGAGCGACTCCGTGCCATCAGCGCTACCGCCTGTGCGTCGGATGATCATGCTTGCCAAACACAGCGCGTCGACGCGAACGCTGGGTGCCGATTTTGGCGAGCTCCCAATCGATGCGAGGTCATTGACAAACAGCGTGGTTTCGCGAATGTTCAGCTTCGATTGTTGGTAGATAAATTGCACCAGAAGTGCGGGCCGGTCGATCAGTGTGACGTCAATTGTCTTAACGTCCGAGGGAATCGAATCAACAAGTTCGACGCTTCGCGTGTACCGTCGAACCCGCTTATCGTTGTCGTCGGGGACCCACGTCAACCGTCCGGATTCGGTGAGTTCACGGAGTGTGCGGGAAACAACCGTAACCGGTGAGCCAACGAAGGCACTGATGGACGTAGGGGTACTGATGTCAGCGTCGATCGCCGCGAGCACCTTTTGGCGTAGCGGTGTGCTCGACGGCGTCCGTTTAGCCACGGCCGACGCCAGGCTGTGCAGGTGCTGCCGAAGCAGTCCGATGAGTGTCGTGATCGGTACGGCCCACTCGTAGGCAATGGGGGTGCCCTCGCGCTTCGCGGAGCGGCGCGCGGACTCTAAGGTGTCGACGGCGTCCTGAATGCTCTTTTGGTCTGTTTCGGGTGCATCCATCAAGTCCGAAATCGCTTGCCCGAGAGCGGAAGCTGTTCTCGAATCAGCGCTGCGGGCGAGTAGCCGAGGTAGTGCTTCGGCGAAGACTGTCGCAGGTGTGGGTGACGTAGAGTCGTTTGCAGTCATGTCACGTATAGTACATGTCAAGTACTATGCACGCGTGCAACGTGATCGCGCTTGTGTACAACGAAAATCACACGGTTGTAATACGTTTCGACGCGCTGTCGAAGACAGCAACCTCCGCCGGGGAGGTGAAGGTGTGGTGAACGGTTCGCTCGGCGAACTCTCGCGCGGGTACGACGACTATCGCCCCCGGCTCGTGAAGGTCGCCTGTAATCCAGTGGGACGGGTTATTGGCGAATACCGTGGTTGTCTGCGCAGCTGCCACCAAGCCATGCGCGATCGACACAAAGCCACTCGTCTTGCCGGTCATGTTGCAGACTATGAGGAGTGTTGGTTGAATTCGGCGCAGAACTTCCTGGACGGTCAAGTTCGATAGGTCGGCGCAGATGAGTACCGCGACACTGTAGTCGCGCCCCCTATAGAGAGTGATCTGATGTGAGGCTTCGATGTCTTCGGTGTAGTCAATAGGACCCAAAGGCAGCCGAAATACGCCGGATTTGCTGTGTGAGCCATCGCCGGGTCGATCAGGGCCGTGCGAAAAGTGAATCTTGACCGAGTTGCGGTTCCTTCCGTCGTTGTCAGTATGGTGATAGCTCCCTGATATGACAACGCGAAGTTGTGAACAGTACGGGTGATGATTCATCGATGTCCTGAGCTGTGCACGTAGTTTGATGTTCTTACCGATCAAGTAGGTACTGAGGCGCCGAACGATATGTCGATCAGAAACCAACTCAGGTAGGACGACTATGCCAGCGCCCGCTGCGAAGGCTTTTTCGATGCCCGATCTGATAACGGAATACTGTTTGGCACGATGGGCTGGTCGTATACCAAAGAACAAGGGGGTACCTCCAGTAATATACCAATCCCCGATGTTTATCTCGCTGAAGTTCCTGTTGGGTTGCAGTATGGCTATTCGCAGTCCGTTTTCTCCGACAGCCATGTCGAAATGCCTTCCGCGCGTTCGGTCGAGCGTTACGCGAAATGGGCGGGTATTTTCACTTCGCCACAGTGACAGGCCCGTCACTGTTGAAGGATTCCACTGGTCGACCCGCTCCGGGTTGGGACTCTCGGACAGGCCGTGGGGTCTATAAAGTGACAGGCAACCCTGAGCGTGGGTAGGAAATGCGCACATATCGACGAGGTCGTAGATGTCGGCGCCGTCGGGGCTGAATTCGTTGGCGTCAAACGTGCCGTCGAGGCCAATTGCGATGACGTTGGCCGCGTGCCATGCAGCCAACGGGCTGTCAGATGACTTGGCAATCACTTCGGAGAGCTCAGCAAGCACTGGAACCCTGATGGTCGAAACGATGTTCACGCCAATCAGCTTGATGATCTCAGCGAATACGTCGAGACTGCGCAGAGAGGCGGTATTGAATGTATGCCCATCCGCGTAACTGCGGGTCGCATAGACCAAACACGCTTCGGCGACATCAAGGTTGTTGACGACGGTGTTCTCGAGCGCGTGCCGTAGTGAGTCCAGATGAACATCGGGCAAGAGGGCTCCTTCGAAGGCTGAGGCACGAACAACTGATCCTATCCAGCTAGATGTGATGCAGACTGACAAACCGCGGAGGAGGCTTCGCGTTGCGCTGCGTGTGCCCAGCAGTGCGCAGCCAAGAATTCGAAGCCAGGCGTTGGCTGGATCAGCGGAATCGCCCGGCAATCGACTGGGTGTTCGCCGGCGACATCATGGTCGAGATCCGAGCCGTGAACATGTCGACAGTCAACGTCAACCAGTCAGGACGGCTCAACAACCCCTCGGGGCCGTGAACCACGACGCCCACAGACGCTTCGGCTCATACCTCCACGGCCTCAGCCCGCGATTTGGTCCTCAGACCACCGACCGGGCCCCACCCAACGGAAGGCCACTACCCCACGAAAGATCGAGGCTAGGCACCTATCATATCGATGATAGATCGAGAAGTGAGTCTGGGAAACTGTCAAAAAAGTCACAAAAGGTCGTGTCGCATTCAAATGCTGGATAGCGATACTGCGATCGACCTATGCTGTCTCGCGTCACGGACTGCAGATCACCAAGGCTATCGCTCAGCTGGCGACTGGGTGACGGAAAATATGCAAAATGTATCCTGAAGGGCGATGGATGGGGCTGAATCTGCGAACTGTGCGCTCGCGTAGATCTCGAGGAGAATCGCAGCACATCCTGGCGCTCCTCGTTATATTGGCCGTAAGTTGCGCCTCTCTCTTCGGCTGTTCCGACGAGAGAGGCCAAAGTAGCGTATTTGGGACATTTTCCGAAGACGCCGCTACCTACGAGAGAAGTCTGGACGATGTTCAGGTCGACTGGTGGCCAAAGGCTGACGACGGAGTTTTGAATGCTGATAAGACCAGTGTTGCGTTCAACCGAAACAGCCGAAACAGTAGTGTTTTGGGTGGTGACGAGCGGCAATTTCTCTCGATCGCGGAGATTTCGGGTAACTCGCCGCAAGATTACAAGCGGATCGTCACGGTGAGGCCAGGAAAAGAGTACCGGGGGGTGGCATACTTCCGCAACGGTTCAAGCGAGAATGAAAGCGTGCAGACACGGATGTCCATTTCGCTTCCGACTCACGTGCTTCGGCGAACTCCAATCGTGGCACGACTCGCATCCGCAAATTCGCGGCCCGCCGAAGTTGGGTCTCAGGGCGTGCTTACTACCAACATCGGTGATCCAGCGGTCTTCCTCACCATGGAGTCCGCATGGGTGTCAATTCAAGGGAAGGGCCGCACGTACGAGGTCGATCCAACGCAATTGACATCGGCAAGGGGCGCGGATATTGGATGCAAAAACTCAGATGGCAACCTTCCGTCAGGCGATGATTGCTGGGGAGCAGTGATTTTCACCTTCAAAGCTGTAAAAATGTCGTACTACTACACAATGTATGTGGCGCACGATCAAGATACGAGATATTCGAACTCGATTACCTACTCTCGTGGAGAGTCCAGAATTTCTGTTGGTCTTAGCGTTGAGAACTCCGGCCATCAAACTCTTCGAGGGGTCATCTTGACGATTCCACAGTTCAATGAGGGATCTCCAGTAGTACTTGATATGAGTACCGTTCAATTGAAACGGGATGATCAACCGTGGTATGCGGTCAATGCGGACGACAAAGGATCTGTTCAGGTGGGAGATATTGATCCTGGAAAGAAGGCCACCCTAAGCGTGAGGGCAATTATTAAGTCAGATATTTCCGGAGTATTGTGCAGCCGGGGCAGTATACCAATTACCGGTCAGGTCAACTCCAAGGACTTCGTCGCGTCCAAAGCAAGTGCTCAGATATTCGTGGACAATAGTGATTGTAAGTGAAAGCTAGACAATACGACCTCGATCAGAGTTCTACGCGCGTGAGGGCGGATGCAATTGAATGAGCGCATGGGTTGGCTAAACTACTTCATCTATTTTGCATTCTATATTGCCCTAGCATGGCTGTTGGTCGCCGCCGTCCGCAAAGGATTAGTGCGAGAACTAGTGGCTGTCGTCGCGTTGTTTTGTGCTGTGATAATTCCTAATCAAATCGACGTGCGTGACCGCGAACAGCAGGCAATAAAGTCTTGCGTCGATACGGTACTAGGTTTTCGTGAGTCGTTAAGTGGGATGTACGTCCTGCCTGTCGATCAATTCGATGTAATCCAAGATAAGGTGGCTGCCACAGCTTCAGTTCCAGAGCATCCGTCTGAAGCGAGAATAGCGGCCCAGAATGCGAAGGACTCGACCTATATCCTCTGCAGGAACTTCTCGTTCTTCCATCCCGATGATCCGCCGTGGTCAGTGTCGCCAGCATCGACGTCGGTCAATTGGACGTCGACAAATGTGGCGGATCTCTATGCATGGACGTCTCAGGCTTTGGACGACGCGCAAGGAATGAAGGCGCGGCCTGTCTCGATCCCGTTCCTCAACGTCCCGGTCCTATTCTGGCAGTGATTGAGCGTTGCAGCCGCCTCGGCCGCTCCTCGTGCCCCCGCGGTCTCACCCGCCCAAATACCGCGCGATGGTCCCGTCCACCAGCGCGGCGATGTGAGTCCGGACGTCGTATTTGGCCGCGTAGGTGTTCCACACCGGTAGCACCCGGGCCAGGGCCGGGTACTGATCTTCGATGCTGCTCGGCTCGACAGTCTCCATCCAGGGCTTCTTCTGGTCGTGGGCGCGGTTGACCTCATGCCACTGCAACTCGAACCCGATGAGCGACCACACCGCCCGCCACAGGTCGTACGCCTGCTCATCAGTGAGGCCGACCTCGTTGCATGAGGTGATGAAGGCGTCGATCATCTCGAAGGGCGGTGGTCCTGTGCTTGCTCCCTGGTGCAGTAGCTCGGGTAGCCAGGAGATGGCAGCCCAGGCCCGCATACGTGTCATTGAGCTGAGCCAGGAGCCGATCACGGGGGCCACTGCGCGGCTTGCGCGACTTCCCACTGCGCGGCTTGCGCCACTTCACTCGACCCGTCGCCTCCGCGATGACCATCGACAGCAACTCGGGCTTACCGCTCACGTAGTGGCAGATCGCCATCGGCCGCAGGTCCATCTCTTCGGCCAGAGAACGCATGTTGAGAGCGCCGGCGCCGTCGCGATCCAGGATGCGGATGGCGGCGTCGACGATGCTCGCTCGGCGTTGTTGCGGTGTGACAGTCGTTGAATCCAGGTTCACATACTATCAATAGTTAGCGGTAGTAATGATGCGAAATAGTGAATCTTTCTCGTACGCGTTCGAAACCGTCCGTCCGTATGCGTTCCGCCGTCGGGGTTGGTTCTGTCGTGAGTACCTCACGCGTGAAGAAGGAGAGGGTCGTGTTCCTTCGTTGCGCCGAGATCGATGCTGGCTGCGGTGGGCAGCATGCGTCGCTATCGACCTTCCGACTCGGTGGCGTGTCATGACTGCCGAACGGGAACTCGCCGTCGGTGGCGACCAGAGCGCGTTCACTATCTCGACGCCTGCGTCAGCTGAGTCGCCCTGAGCATGGGTCAGCGCGTACGTCACGCGCGTCACCTGGAGCGATGCCCTGGTGGTAGCGATCGCCGTGCTCGCCGCACAGATCTTCCGCTTCGGGTCCGACGACCCGCTGCGGCCGAACGGCGGTTGGGCGCTGCCGGCGATCTTCGTGTCGATCGGCCTGGTTGTCTGTTGGCCACTCGCGCTGCGTGCGTCACAGTCGCTGGACCGGAGGATCGTCGGGTCGGGACCGCAGGAGTACAGCCGCGTCATCACCGCCTGCCTGTCGGTGTTCGGCCTGCTGGCGATGCTCGACCTCATGTTCCGACTGAACATCGCCCGAGGCTTTCTCCTGGTGGCGCTGCCCGCCGGAACGTTGAGCCTGCTGCTCACGTGGTGGGTGTGGCGCAGTCACAGCATCTCGCGCATGTCAACACGGAAAACCGCTTGCGGCCTGGGTTTTCGTGAAATTGCCGTTGTTGATCTGGTCATAGCACGCGGTGGGGGTTTGTCTGGGTTGTCGCGGTCGGGGTTTCGAATCGCCTGCTCGCTTCGCTCGCAACCGGCTCAACCAGCGGGGGTCTCGACAAGCTCGACCGGCGGGTGACGCTCGACCGGCGGGTGGGGGGCGTCTTATCCATTCTGTTGCACTATCTTCGCCTTTCTGACGCGCGGCACTGGCCGTGCGACGCGGCCGTGGTGCCTACCCTGCAACTAAGCCGACAACCCAGGGCCGGTCCGTAGCCGAAGGGGTGATCGTCGTGGCGCATAGGCATCGCGGAGTGATCGCAACAATGTCGGCCGCCCTCTGCCTGCTGTTCGGCATCGCCGGGTGCGGGGTACAGACCGAATCGGGTACCCCGGTCTCGGCGCCGCCAGCTCCCAGTGACCACATTCCTGCGGATTTCAACACCACGTTCCGGTGGATACCAAGCGACGTCCTCGATCTCTCGGCACCCGAGGGGACGTTTGTCCGCGCGTTTGCCGAATCGTTCGAGATCGCGAATGCGGCGCAGTCGACGAGTTGGGGATATCCCGGATTTTCCGACGCCGCGCCGTCGAATATCGATCAGATGATCACGGTGTATCCGTCGAAGGTGTCGGAGGCCAAGCCGTCGGTGGGGACTGTGTTCTTCAGAGCGCTGCGTCGCGAGGATAGTGCTTATGGGACGCGAATCGTGTTGTGCCGCTACGGGTATTCTTCGATTCGGGATGGGAGCGGAACGTCGGCGTGGGATTCTCGGGTCGATACTCCGCGACCCGTCGAGATCGACTTCCGTCAGCAGGCCGTCGCACCGCCGGTAAAGGTGCGCGGTTCGGAACGGACTCCTGGAGCTGACGTTTTTGGTGGGTGGTACGCGTCGCGGTATGACTTCGCCGCGGTGTACCCGACCCCTACTGCAGATCAGCAGGCGTGCGCGTCGAATGTGCCTGCGGCGGTGCCGAAGCGGGCCGCGGCGCGCGGGGAGCAGCCGTGGGCTCCGATGACGCCGAGCCCGGGGTGGTCGGCGCGCGGGGATGTGTGAGCGGGTCGGGATGGGTGGTTTCGACTCGGCTGCTCGCTGCGCTCGCGGCCGGCTCAACCAGCGGGGGAAAGGGCTCGACCGGCGGGTGGGGCTCGACCGGCGGATAAGGGGCTCAACCAGCGGGTGGTGTGTGTCTCAGGTGATCGATAGTCTGAAGCGCGTCGCACTGTCGATCGCACGGGGAGATGTGGATGACGCGCAAAGCACAGTCACGGGTTCGGCGGGCGGCGGTGGCTGCGGCCATAACCGTCGGCACGGCCATCGGTGCGATCCCCGCAGACGCGGATGCTGCGGTGAGTACTTTGACCATCGCGCAACCGGGCGGCACCGGAAAGTACGGCGCCGGCTGCACTTATACGCTCACCGCGCGCGTGACGAACGACGACCCCGTGACATTCTCTGTGCGCCAACCGACGCGGTTGGCCAACGGAAAGCTTCTGCGATTCACCTTCGACGTCGTGCCGCATAGACACGTCGCGATCTTCCATTGGAGCCCAGTCGTCGAAGGGCGTTTTGTTCTTGGCGCGCGGCAGGGGGATTCGCACTGGAAGTTGCGCGGAGCCGACGTCGGTCGGCGGTTGGATCTCGGAAGTTCGTGCTCGGGGATCTGAGCCGATCCCCGAGCCGAAGCGCGTCAGTGAGCGGCTTCGTACGCCTCGACGATCTCCTTGGGCAGACGGCCACGGGGGCCGACCTCGTACCCTTCTTCGATTGCCCACTCCCGAATGTCGCTCGTCGACGCCGCCGACTTTGTCGGGCTGGGTGGCTTCTTTGTGGTCACACGAGGCGCCGTCGACTGCTTGCGACCCCCGACTCGTGTGGATGCCTCGAGGAGTTTCGCGACGGTGACGCGACCGTTTTCGACCTTGTCGAGATTCGCGCTGGAAATGTCGAGTTGGTACTCGACGCCAAGCCATGACCACAAAACGGAGTGGACGTCGTCGAGATCGATCTCCCGACCGTCCAGATCATCAACAAATGCGACTGAGCGGATGGTTGCCATGCGTCGAGGTTAACTGATGCTGTGGGTCAGACGGGGGACAGACACGGAATGTCGGCGCGACGACCGGTTTATTGTGCGGAATTCAGCAACGTGGATATCGGATATTCGGCACCGTGCGTCGTTCGGAGTGGGCCGTTTTCGGGTGGACGATAGGGTGATCGCATGGACGCGCTTTTCGTATGTACCGGCAACATCTGCCGATCGCCGATGGCCGAGCGGATCTGCCGGGGTATCGCCGCCACGAATGGTGTCGGACTGGGGGGGCATCGGGCGCTGGCGTTGGAGCGCTCAACGGTCAATCGATGCATCCGTATGCAGTGGAGGTGCTGAGTGAGAACGGTTTTGACGCAACGGATTTCGAGTCCCGATATCGCCAACCCAGGGTATTGCAGGCCGCCGATCTCGTGCTCTGCATGACCCGGGAACATCGGGCAGCATGTCAGCGAATGCTCCCGGTGCGGTGGAAGCGGATGTTCACGCTCATCGAATTCGTCGAATTGGTCTCGATCCTGAACCGAGACGCACAGGGAGAAGCCGGCCCCGCGCCGGGTATCGAGACGATCATGGCGTCGCGGCCGTATCGACACCAACTCCGTACACCTTGACATCCTCGACCCGATGGGACGGCCGAAAGCCGATTTCGAGCGGGTATTCGGCGAGGTCGCACCGCAGGTCGCTGCGGTCGTCGAGTGGGCCCGACGCGCCCAAACACACGACGTGTAGCGAGGGCGGCGTCGAATTGCGCACTGGTCGTACACCGGGGTGCGCGGCGTGGTTTCATTACTCGCGTCGGGAGAGATGGAGTTCGGGTGCGGGTCAACAAAGAATTCAGCGGTGTTCGTCGTCGACGACGCGCCGCGCTCGTGGCGGCCGTGGCAGCCTGCACTGCGGCGTCGGTCGGACTCGGGCTTGCTGGTCCCGCGCTGGCCGTCGACCCTGATCGACTGCGCGACGGATGTGTGTGGCGCACGCCCGACGAAGAGGCCGAGCACATCCAGACGTGCACGTTCTATTCGACGTCGCTGGGGCAGGACGTCGTGGTGCAGGTGCGACCGTCGGACAACCCCGAGGGCAGCAAAGAGCAGGGCGTCTATTTTCTGGACGGACTCGGATCGAATCCGGAGTACAGCACGTGGTCGCTGCCCGAGGCGGGAGCGGTGAGCTCGTACGATTCGAGCTACAACCTGGTAATGCCTGCCGGTGGCGCGGGTCAGTGGATGACCAATTGGCAGCAGGCCCCGACCGGCAGTAAGACTGCACCGCAGTGGGACACCTTCGTCGGTGAGGAATTGCCCGCGTACCTCGCGGAGAACTTCGACGTCGGCACCACTGACAACGCCATCGTCGGCGTCTCGATGTCCGGGGCGCCCGCGGTGATCATCGGGCTGAATCATCCCGGGGTCTTCTCGGTGATCCGCTCGTACTCCGGCTACTACCAAACGGATTCGCCACTGGGGTGGTTGGCGATCCCGCTCATCCAGATAGCGCGCGCCAACATCGACAACGGCCTGTGGGCCATGTGGGGGCTGCCGCTGACGGCAGGTAGCACGTGGGCCGACAACGACGTCGCCAAGCGCATCGCCGAGGCGCAGGCCAACGGGCAGACGGTGATCATCTCCTCCGGAGACGGCATTCCCACGCAGTACGAGCTCTCGGTGGCCTGGGCGCTGATCGAGAAGACGTGGAGGGAGACGCCCGAGCAGCTTCCGGCGCTTTTGCCGGGCGCGCTGACCGGACTGGCGCTGGGCATAGGGTTGGAGGCCGGCTCGTTCATCTCGACCCGCTTGCTGCAGGTGCAGACGGTTCTCGAGGGGCTGCCGATCGACTACCACTTCAGCAACGGCACTCACAACTGGTACGCGTGGGCTGCCAGTGCGGGCAGCGACGCACAGGCGATCGAGGATGCGCTTGCCGCGTTGAGTCGGAAGTCTGCGGGCGCGTCTGTGCAGGAGGTCCGTGCCACGGAGGGTGTTCCCGGGGCGACTCTCACTGCGGTGCAAGCGGATTCGATGGAGGCTCCGGTAGTTGCACCCGGTGGTGACACGACGTCGCCTACCGACGGCGCGACGTCGACTTCGGCGACCAAGCCGGTGGTCGCCGATTCGACTCCACCGAGCGTGGGTCCCACGGGCCCCGTCGACGAACGCCCTACGCATCATTCTGACGGTGCGGCGCCGGTTGTCGACCTCCCCGGTCACACCGACGACCCGACCACACCCGACACGACAACAGGACCCACAACGCCGACGGGTACACCGGATGTGGGCACATCTCCTTCAAGTAGATCCACGTCGGCCACATCTGCGGACCCCGGGGCAGGGTCGACGAGTGGCGAATCCGCGGCTGATGCCGGAGCGCGCAAGGTCAGCTGAAACGCTCGCGCAGAGCGCGGCGGTCGACCTTGCCTGGCCCGCGCAGCGGGAGTTTGTCGATCTCGATGACGTCGCGGGGCGCGGCATAGCGATCGAGTCGTTCGACGACGGCGCCACGGATGCGCTCGGCGTCGAATGTGCTTGTGTTGGAGGGAACTACGAAGGCCACGACCTTCTCGCCGAGTCGGGCGTCGGGTAGTCCGACGACGGCGCACTCGCGCACGGAGTCGTCATCGAGGATGACGGCCTCGACCACCTGGGGTACCACGGTGAGTCCGCCCGTGGTGATGGCTTCGTCGGCGCGGCCGATGATGCTCAGGATGCCGTCGTCGAGGCGGCCGAGGTCGTCGGTGACGAAGGTCCCGGGGGTCGCGAACGCGGGGTGCTCGGGCAGATTACGGTAGCCGTGCGCGACCATCGGGCCCGAGAGTGCCACGCGCCCAACGCCTTCGGGGTAGGGGTCGAGGATGGTGATGGTGACGCCTTCGAGCGGGATGCCGTCGTAGACGCAGCCGCCGCCGGTCTCACTCATGCCGTAAGTCCGGATGATGGGCAGGCCGGCGTCGAGTGCCCGGCGCAGGAGCGGGGCGGGGGTTGCGGCGCCACCGACGAGGAGGGCGTCGGTGCTGCGGAGAGCTGCGGTGGCACGCGGGGAGTCGAGGACTTTGATGAGCTGTGTGGGAACCAGCGAGGTGTAGCGGCGCGGACCGTCGAGGGTGTCGAGGGCGTCGGCGAAGGCGTCGGGATTGAAGCCGGACGAGACGTCGAGGACGCCTGGCGTGAACCCGGCAGCCAGTGCGCGGAGGAGAACCTGGAGTCCGGCGATGTGGTGCGGGGCGAGCGCGAGGAGCCAATTGCCCGGTCCGCCAAGGTATTTGTGCGTCGCGGCCGCTGACGCGGTGAGGGTGTGGGGCGTGTGTTGCGCGCCCTTGGGGGTGCCGGTGGTGCCCGAGGTGGAGATGACGAGCGAGATGACGTCGTCGATGGGGGCGTCGGCGGCCAGGGCGTCGGCGAGGCGCGCCGCGTGCGCGGGGTCGGCGGCCGGGGTGGGCAGGGCGGCCGGGGTGGTCTCGACAAGCTCGACCAGCGGTTGGGGCTCGACCAGCGGAATGGGGGGCGTGGTCTCGACAAGCTCGACCAGCGGTTGGGGCTCGACCAGCGGTTGGGGCTCGACCAGCGAGGCGGGCCTGAGCGGCGGTTGGGGAGTGACCATCGCGAGCAGGGTGTCGCGGAGGTCGAGGACCGTCGAGTCGGCAGGCAGGGGGAGTGGTCGCAGGATGCGGGTCACCGCAGCAAAACTACTCCGGCTCGGCGCCGTCGGACGGTGGCGGGTCGAGGGGGTGGTCGTCGAACGGCCAGCCGCGTGACTCGAGGTAGGTGCGGACGCGTTCGATGTCGGCCTCGTGGGGGAGCTCATGGGTGACCTTGGAGATCTTCACCCCGGCGTCGATCTTGGAGATCGGCTCGGGCGGCGGCGCCGACTCGCGGATGAGCTCGCCAGAGACCTCGTCGACTTCGTCCTCACTGAGTTGTCGACGCAGGAGTGCGACGAGGGGGATGTAGTCATCGGTGGGTACGCCGTCGGGATACCCGGCGCGCAACCAGTCGATGATCTTCTTCAGAAATTGCGGCCGATCGGCCACGCCGTCCCCCTCTCGCACACACAGACGCCTTACGCGTTCTGGTCTGCGATTCTAAGCGGTCCGGGGCGGGGGGGGGGGGGGGGGGGGCCGGGACAGGGGGGGGGTGGGGGGTGGGGGGGGGGGGGGGGGGGGGGGGGGGGGGGGGGGGGGGGGGGGGGGGGGCGGC
>NZ_LZMI01000133.1:0-30762 GCF_001665475.1 Gordonia sp. 852002-51296_SCH5728562-b
TTGTGCCCGGCCGCCCCGCCCCTCCCCCCCTCCCCCCCCCGCGGCCGGGCCCGCGTTTTGTCCCCGGCCCCTCGTCGTTTGTGTGGGTGGGGTGTGGGTGCGGGCGAGTGGTTTCGACTCGGCTGCTCGCTTCGCTCGCGGCCGCTCAACCAGCGGGAAGGCGGGAGGGCACAACCAGCGCTAAGGCGGCTCAGCTCAGCGGGTGAGTGGTTTCGACTCGGCTGCTCGCTTCGCTCGCGGCCGCTCAACCAGCGGGAAGGCGGGAGGGCTCAACCAGCGCTAAGGCGGGCGGGCTCAACCAGCGGTAAAGGCGGGCCAGCCCGACCAGCGGGGGGTGGTGGTTTCGACTCGGCTACTCGCTGCGCTCGCCGCCGCTCAACCAGCGAGAGAAGTGGCCTCGGGTTGTCCTACTCGCCCGAGTCCTGCGTGCCGCGGCGTCGGAAGGCGCGGGCCTCGTCCAGCGCGGAGCGGGGTGTGTCGTCCGACGAGTCCTCATCGACCGCGGGCACCTGGCGGGTCGGCTGGTCGTCGCCCTCCTCAGCGTCGGAGGCCGCGGGCCCCTCGACGCGTGGGATGCGCTGAGTCGGACGATCCCACCAGTGGTCGCCGTCGGGGGTGACGTGCGTGGTGAGCTTGACGCCCGGGACCACTGCGACGCGCGGAATGTAGAGCCGCGTGCTGACCGATGCGGCCACCTCGAGCGGAACCATCTGCGAGAACTTGACCGGGTTGAAGTTCGCGCTGCTCGGGTTGATCGAGCTGTCGAACTTGCTGCCGAGACCGGTGCCCGACGACAGGTACACGTAGTGGCCCGCGAGGTTGTTGGCACTCAGGAACGGATCATTCTGGAACCACTCGCCTGCCGGAAAGAAGCCCCACATGTTGTTGGGGTCGCCGCCCATGGTCGCAACCGACGCCTGGATGCCCTGCGTGAAGCCGGGGAAGGTGACGGTCGGGTAACCGCTGTAGGACGCGACCGCCTTGTAGAAGCCCGGGTGCCGCGACGCGAGGTTCAGCGCCGACGTTCCCGACATCGACAGACCGGCAATTCCGTTACGTCGGTTGTCGGAGTTGTGGTTCTTCTTCATGTACGCGGGAAGTTCGCGCGTCAGGAACGTCTCCCACTTGTTCACGCCCAGCTTGGGGTCGGGACGCTCCCAGTCGGTGTAGAAGCTGCCGCCACCACCGAAGGGGATGACCAGGTTGGTGCCCTTGCCGGCCATGAAGCGGTCGGCGCCGGTGTTGTTCTGCAGCCAGCCGCTGGTGTTGTTGGGCGCACGCAGACCGTCGAGGAGGTAGAGGGTGGGCTTGGGACCTCCGCCGCCACCGTCGACGATGCGAACCGGGATGTTCTTGTGCATCGATGCGGAGTACACGTATTCGGTCTGGCCGGCCGCGTGGGCTTCCGGGGCCACGGCCATGGTCAGGCCGCCGAGCGCCGCCATGGCGCCCACAGCGGCAACGAGGCGCTTGCGCGCACGAGTCAACATATGAGAAAAGTCCTTACGATCTTGACCCGGACGGGCCTCGTTCATACGGGCAGGAAATGGGGCCAGCGGCCTTGCCGACTGAGTTGGTCCCCAACGCGACAGAGTGTAACGGCTGCATAACGCAGCAGCAAAAGGTACATCGACCCTTGACCGTCGGTTGAGACACGCAGATGATCATTACCCACGTCACACGCACGGTCCATACCTGCGCAGCGTCAACTAGGTCACAGGGCACTCAGTTGTCACATGTCGGTTGTCACATCTCGATACCCGTCGGCGCTACCTCACCGGAGACCCCGGGGATAGGGTCGTCCCATAAGCAGGACATATCGAGGAAGGCTCTCGTGAACACAGCGCATGTGGATGCAGGACAAGCCGACGCCATCGTCGTCGGGTCCGGCCTGGCCGGACTCGTCGCCACCTACGAACTCACCAAGGCGGGTCGTCGGGTGATCGTCGTCGACCAGGAGAACCGCAACAACCTCGGTGGACAGGCGTTCTGGTCGCTGGGTGGCCTCTTCCTCGTCGACACTCCCGAACAACGTCGACTGGGCATCCACGACTCCGCAGAGCTGGCGCTGCAGGACTGGATGGGCTCTGCGGGCTTCGACCGCGACGACGAGGACTACTGGCCTCGACAGTGGGCTCGCGCCTACGTCGACTTCGCGGCCACGGAGAAGCGTCAGTACCTGCACGATCTCGGTCTGCGCATCACACCGGTCGTCGGGTGGGCAGAACGCGGCGGCGGATTCGCCGACGGCCACGGCAACTCGGTGCCGCGCTTCCACCTGACCTGGGGCACCGGCCCCGAGGTGGTCCGCATCTTCGCCGAACCCGTGCTCGACGCCGAGCGCCGCGGACTCGTCGAGTTCCGCTTCCGGCATCGCGTCGACGAGATCGTCGTCGAAGACGGCACTGCTGTCGGTGTGCGCGGGTCAAAGCTCGCCCCGACTGCTGCCGGCCGCGGCGAGGCGTCGAACCGCGATGAGATCAGCGACTTCGAGATCCGCGGCGGTGCGGTCATCGTCACGACCGGCGGCATCGGTCACAACCACGAGCTGATCCGTAAGAACTGGCCGACGGAGCGCCTCGGACCCGCCCCGAAGACGATGATCTCCGGTGTCCCCGCCTACGTCGACGGTCGCATGCTCGGCATCGCAGAGGAAGCGGGCGCAAGCCTGGTCAACCGCGACCGCATGTGGCACTACACCGAGGGCATCCACAACTGGGATCCCGTCTGGCCCGACCACGCCATCCGCATCATCCCCGGGCCGTCGTCGCTCTGGCTCGACGCCAACGGCAATCGGCTCAAGCCGCCCAACTTCCCCGGCTTCGACACCAATTCGACGATGCGCGAGATCCTCGCGACCGGCTACGACTATTCGTGGTTCATCCTGACGCAGTCGATCGTCGAGAAGGAGTTCGCGCTGTCGGGTTCGGAGCAGAACCCCGACATCACCGACAAAGACCTCAAGTTCGCCGCGAAGAGCCGTTTCGCGAAAGGCGCGCCCGGTCCTGTCGAGGCCTTCCTGAAGAACGGCAGCGACTTCGTCGTCGCCGATAATCTCGCAGAACTCGTCGCGGGCATGAACGAGATCACCCGCGGTCCCAAGCTCGATCTGCAGCACGTCGAGCGAACCATCTCGGCACGCGACAACGAGATCGACAACAAGTTCTCCAAAGACGCGCAGTTGATGGCGATCACCAACGCGCGCCAGTTCCTCGGCGACAAGATCGTGCGTGTGGCCAAGCCGCACAAGATCCTCGACCCTGCCCACGGACCGCTGATCGGGGTGCGCCTGAACATCCTGACGCGAAAGACGTTGGGCGGTCTGGAGACCAACCTCGAGTCGGCCGTGATGCGACCCGACGGTTCGGTCTTCGACGGCCTCTATGCCGCTGGCGAGGTCGCCGGATTCGGCGGCGGTGGTGTGCACGGTTACAACGCACTCGAGGGAACGTTCCTCGGCGGCTGTATCTTCTCGGGCCGCGCCGCCGGGCGAGCGGTTGCGCGGGGCTGAGTCAACAGGCGTCGTAGACAACCGGTGTGCCTGGCCTGAGTTTCGTGAGGACACACTTTCACCGGCGCGGATTGCGCGCTGCACTAGAGTGAAAACCGTGCCCGTACCGCAGACGATTCTGACACGCAAAACAAAGCACGCGTTGTTCCTCGTCCTGACGATCAACGCGGGTGGCGAGGACGCCGTCCGGGGAATGTTCGACGTCCTCGGGTCGCGCATCAACTCCGTATCGTCCCGAGCGCCCGAGCAGGCGCTCGCGGGCATCGTGTCGATCGGCTCGGATGCGTGGGACCGCCTGTTCGCAGGCAATCGCCCCAAGTCGCTTCGACCCTTCGTCGAGTACGCGGGCGATGTCCACACGGCCCCTGCGACTCCCGCCGACCTGCTGCTGCACCTCAAGGCCGACGCGATGGACCTCTGCTACGAGCTCGGCCGCATGTTGATGAGCGAACTCGGCGACGCCGTGACGGTCGTCGACGAGGTGCACGGCTTCCGCTACTTCGACCTACGCGACCTCATCGGCTTCGTCGACGGCACCGAGAATCCCGTCGGCCAGGCTGCGATCGACGCGATCACCGTCGGCGACGAAGACCCCGCGTACGCGGGCGGTAGCTACGTCGCCATCCAGCGCTATGTCACCGACTTCAAGGAATGGGATTCGATCTCGGTCGAAGACCAGGAGGCGGCGATCGGGCGCACCAAACTCGACAACATCGAGATGTCCGACGACGTGAAACCGACCAACTCGCACATCGCGCTCAATGTGGTCAACGACGTCAATGGCGAGCAGATCGACGTCGTCCGCGACAACATGCCCTACGGCGAGGCCTCGGGCATCGGCGACTCCGGCACCTTCTACATCGCGTACTCCTCGGCGCCCGACGTCACCGAAGAGATGCTGCGCAAGATGTTCATCGGCGATCCGCCCGGAAACTACGACAGGCTGCTCGACTTCACGACCGCCGTGACCGGGGCACAGTTCTTCACCCCGACCGTCGATTTCTTCGACGACCTCCCCGACGCCCCAGCCGCCGCCGAATCGGATTCCGACGACGACGCTCCCCACGATGTGCCCGCACCCGCACCGGTCACGCTCGACGCCGCATCGCCGGTTCCGCCACCCGAGCCGACCGACCCCGGCGACGGGTCGCTGGGAATCGGATCGCTGCGCTCCTCGTGAATCACCCGCAACCTTCTGCCTGACAACACAACTCGCCAACACAACCCGCCACCGACTACCAGGAGACGCACCATGAACAATCTGCATCGCGAACTCGCCCCCATCTCCGCGTCCGCCTGGGAGGCCATCGAAGAAGAGGCAGCGCGGTCGTTCAAGCGCAACATCGCGGGCCGTCGACTCGTCGACGTCAAGGGACCACTCGGACTCGAGGCGTCATCGGTCACCCGTGGCCACCGCACCAAGATCGACGCCCCCGCCGATGGCATCCAGGCGTTCAAGCGCAGCGTGCAGCCGCTGATCGAACTCAAGGTGCCGTTCACCGTCACGCGCGAGGCCATCGACGACGTCGACCGTGGCGCGGAGGATTCGGACTGGGATCCGGTGGTCGACGCCGCACGCGAGCTCGCGCTGGCCGAAGACCGCGCGATCTTCGAGGGATATGCCGCCGCCGGCATCTCGGGCATCCGCGCCGAGGCCACCGCGACACCGATCCCGCTGCCCGAGGACGTGCGTGACTACCCCGAGGCGTTCAGCGCGGCCCTCTCGACGCTCAAGCTCGCGTCGATCGACGGGCCCTACTCCATCGCGCTCTCGGCCGATGTGTACAACCTCGTCAACGAGACGTCGAATCACGGTTATCCGGTTCGCCAGCACATCCAGCGTCTGATCGACGGCGAGATCGTGTGGGCACCCGCAATCACCGGAGCGTTCGTATTGTCAACGCGCGGAGGAGATTTCGAGCTGACCATCGGTCAGGATGTCTCGATCGGCTACGACTCTCACGACGCCGACGTGGTGAACCTGTACTTCCAGGAGTCCTTCACCTACCTCACCTACACCGGCGAAGCGGCAGTCGCGTTGACGTCCGCCTGACGGGTTGCGCCCACCGTCGGACGGGTTCGCCCCGAAAACGTCTCGCACGGTGTCGGCGCGGCTTGCTAGCGTCGTGTGAGTGAGCGCCACATGCTGACCCGCCTCATCCGGACATACCTCTCGCGGTATCCCTGGCACATGCTCGCCGTCGTGATACTGCAGCTCATCGCGACGGTGGCCATGTTGTACCTGCCGACGCTGAATGCCGACATCATCGACAACGGCGTCGCGAAGGGCGACACGTCGTACATCCTGCGCGTCGGTGCGGTCATGCTGGTCATCACGATCGCCCAGATCGTGTGCACCATCATCGCCCAGTACTTCGGCTCACGGGCTGCACTGGCGACCGGACGCGACATCCGACACGACCTGTTGCACAGGATCAACACCTACTCGGCCAGGGAGATGGGGACGTTCGGTGCGCCGTCGTTGATCACCCGCACCACCAACGACGTCCAGCAGGTGCAGTTGTTGATCGTCATGAGCACCACCATCCTGGTGATGGCGCCCATCATGTGCATCGGCGGCATCATCATGGGCATCAAGGTCGGGTCACAGTTGTCGTGGGTGCTCGTCGTGGCGGTGCCGGTTCTCGCGGTCGCGATGGGCGTCATCATCGCGCGTATGATCCCCGGCTTCCGCGCGATGCAGGAGCGCATCGACGCGGTCAATCGTGTTCTGCGCGAACAGATCACAGGTATCCGAGTGGTCCGTGCGTTTGTGCGCGAACGTTACGAGATCGACCGCTTCGCCACCGCGAACGACAGCCTCGCCCAGGCCACGCTGCGCGTCGGCCGGATGCAGGCGTTGATGTTCCCGTCCGTCATGCTGATCACGAACGTCACCATCGTCGCGATCATCTGGTTCGGCGGCCATCTGGTGTCCGACGGCAGCATCGAGATCGGCGCGCTGACCGCGATGATCACCTATGTCATGCAGATCCTGATGTCGGTGATGATGGCGTCGTTCCTCGCAATGATGGCGCCGCGCGCAACAGTCTGTGCCGAGCGCATCTGCGAGGTCCTCGACACCGAGACCTCCGTCGGCGCACCACAAGATCCGGTGCCCTTCGCCGCGCAACCGTCCACTGTCGAGTTCAGAGGGGCACAGTTCCGCTATCCAGGTGCCGACGATCCCGTCCTGTCCGACATCAGCTTTCGCGTCGAGCCCGGCACCACAACCGCCATCGTCGGCTCGACCGGCTCCGGCAAGACCACACTCGTCGGTCTGGTGCCACGACTCATCGACGTCACCGCCGGTGAGGTTCGCGTCGGCGACACCGATGTCCGACGCCTCGACCCCAACACCCTGCGCGATGCCATCGGCCTCGTCCCGCAGCGCCCATACCTGTTCTCGGGGACCGTCGCGTCGAACATTCGGAACGGCAAACCCGACGCCACCGACGAGGAGGTCTGGGAGGCGTTGCGCATCGCGCAGGCCGCCGACTTCGTCGAGCGTATGCCCGACGGCCTCGACACCCCGATCTCCCAGGGCGGCACCACGGTATCGGGTGGTCAACGTCAGCGCCTCGCCATAGCCCGTGCGCTGGTGCGCAAACCGTCGGTCTACCTCTTCGACGACGCGTTCTCGGCCCTCGACGTCGCCACGGACGCACGCCTACGCGCCGCACTCGCACCCGCGACGTCGGAGTCCGCCGTCATCATCGTCGCCCAGCGCATCTCGACCATCGTCGACGCCGAGCAGATCGTCGTACTCGATCGCGGTCGGATCGTCGGGATCGGCACGCACGACGAACTTCTCGCGACCTCCGAGACGTACCGCGAAATAGCGGAGTCTCAGCTCGCGATCGGAGAGTCTGCATGACCCGCGCAGGCGGCGCAGCCCCCGCTCCCCCGGGGCCAGGCCGCGGCCCGATGGCTGCGGGACCAGTCGTGGCCAAGGCGCGGTCGTTCGTCCCGTCGATCAAGCGGCTCATCGGATTACTGTTCTCCTACCGGACCTCGATGAGCGTCGTCGTGTTGTCGATCATCGGATCGGTGATCCTCACGGCGTTCGCACCACGAGTGCTCGGCGACGCCACCAACATCATTTTTGACGGCGTCGTCGGCAAGATGCTTCCCGCGGGGACCACCAAGGCGCAGGCGGTCGAGGGGCTGCGCGAGCGCGGCAACGGCACCCTCGCCGACATGGTGAACTCGATGAACGTCACCCCGGGTGTGGGCATCGACTTCGGCGACGTCGGCCGCGTCTTGTTGATCGTGCTCGCGCTCTACGTCGGCTCGGCGCTGTTGTCGTGGCTCGGTGCCTATCTGCTCAACATCGTCGTCGTCGGCACCGTGAAGCATCTGCGCGCAGAGGTCGAGGCAAAGATCCACCGCCTCCCTCTGAGCTACTACGACGCCACCGCGCGCGGCGATCTGCTCAGTCGCGTCACCAACGACCTCGACAATCTGTCACAGACGTTGCAGCAGACCATCTCCCAGTTGCTGAACTCCGTCCTGATGGTGATCGCGATCCTGGTGATGATGCTCTGGATCTCGCCTCTGCTGGCGCTCATCGCGCTTGTCACCGTGCCGCTGGCCGCGGGCGCAACCGCGCTGATCGCCAAGCGCTCCAAGCCGCACTTCCTGGCGCAGTGGTCGTCGACCGGCAAGCTCAACGCCCAGGTCGAAGAGGCGTTCACCGGGCACGAATTGGTGACCGCGTTCAATCGTCAGGCCGACGTCGAATCCGAATTCGACGAGCGCAACGAGAAGCTGTACCAGTCGAGTTGGCGTGCACAGTTCATCTCGAGCACCGTCATGCCGACGATCATGTTCCTCGGCAACCTCAACTACGTGGCGGTCGCCGTCGTCGGCGGACTGCGCGTGGCATCGGGCGCGTTGAGCCTCGGCGAGGTGCAGGCGTTCATCCAGTACTCACGTCAGTTCACGCAGCCGCTCACGCAGATCGGGTCGATGGTCAACCTGCTGCAGAGCGGCGTGGCGTCGGCCGAGCGCATCTTCGACATCCTCGACGCCGACGAACAGACCCCCGACCCGAAGAACCCGAAGACGCCCGAGCACGACCGTGGGCTCATCGAATTCGACGACGTCTCGTTCCGCTACGTCGCCGACAAACCGCTCATCGACGACCTCTCACTCGTCGCACGTCCCGGTCACATGGTCGCGATCGTCGGACCGACCGGCGCGGGAAAGACCACCCTGGTCAACCTCATCATGCGCTTCTACGACGTCGACTCCGGAACCATCACCGTCGACGGCGTCGAATCCCGTGAGATGACCCGCGACGACCTGCGCGAGCGCACCGGAATGGTGCTGCAGGACTCGTGGCTGTTCGGCGGAACCATCTACGAGAACATCGCCTACGGCGACCCCACGGCATCGCGCGAGGAGGTCCTCGAGGCCGCGCGCATGAGCCACGTCGACCACTTCGTCCGCATCCTGCCCGACGGCTACGAGACAATGCTCGACGACGAAGGCGGCGGCGTGAGTGCCGGTGAGCGACAGCTCATCACGATCGCGCGCGCCTTCCTCGCCCGCCCGACCATCCTGATTCTCGACGAGGCCACCAGCTCCGTCGACACCCGCACCGAGCTGCTCATCCAGAAAGCGATGGCCGCGCTGCGCACCGACCGCACGAGTTTCGTTATCGCGCACCGCCTTTCGACCATCCGCGACGCCGACGTCATCGTGGTGATGGAAGACGGGCACATCGTCGAGCAGGGCACCCACGACGGGCTGCTCGCCGCTCAGGGCGCGTACTGCCGGCTGTACCGCAGCCAGTTCGCCGGGGCCGTCGACTCGGAGGCTTGACCTTGCCCGGCAATCTCCAAGCGCTCCAGCCACTCTCGCACCATCGGCACCACGCGGTTCTTTCGTAGATCGGCCCACACCCATCGGATCACCATCGGCCCGAGGCGCCTGACGCCATCTTCGCGGGCCTTCTCGCGCTTCATCACGTCGAGCGCGGTCTCGTCGTCGCCCAGATCCTTGGTGTACTTGCGCATCCCGTCGAACTCGCCGACGAGCTTGCCCTCCCAGTCGTAGTCGACCTTGGCGACGAATTGGCCGTCGGCGTCGAAGTACTCTCGCTGCAGTCGTGGAACAGGCAGCTCGGCGACGATCATCTGACCTCTGCCCCACGACTCGCCCGCGTTGTCGGCCAGTGGGCTCGCGAACGCAAGCGCCTTGCGGGCAACGGCAACTCCGCGGCGTCGAGAATCGAGGAGCGCCGACATCTTCTCGCGATCGGCACCGAGTCGCAGCGCGGAGTCGAGCACGGCCAGCGCCTGGTAGAAGTTGCCGCTGCACGCGATGTCGACGGCGGTGACCTCCAGCGACGTCACCACGATGCCGTCGATCACCGTGACGTCGTCGGGCCCCAGCCGACCGGAGTGCAGATGCCGCTGGGTTTCGATGCGTCCGCCGGTCTTGTGCCCAGTGGTCAAGTGCACCCGCGCGAGATCGGGGAACAGCAGCGACATCCCGTGGAGCACTCCCGCCGACTGATGACTCAGCGGTACGTCGGATTCGGATAGGAGCGTTGCCGCGACGGCCTTCAGCCGATGCTTGACCTCCGGCGTACGGCTCTTGTCGGGCAGCACGTAGGCGCCGGGCCACACTCGCACGAGGGTGCCCGCGTCGACGGCGCGCGTGAGTTGCCGATCCGACGAGCCCAATCGCTACTCGACGCAGCGGCCGTTTCAGCGCTCCAGCTCGCCCGCGATTCGCTGCTCGATCTGGGCGGCGGCGACGTCGGGGATGTCGATGAGTCCGTCGAGCTCCTGGCGCGCCTTGCGGTAGGCGGCCTGGCGTTCGGCGGGCGTGGCGGCGGCGTCGGCGGCGACGGAGATCAGTTTGCGCGCGCGGTCGAGTGATTCGCGCTCGACGGGCGAGAAGTCGGACTGTTTCCGACGCCGCGCCTCGCGCTCTGCTGCGTCGAAGGCGGCCTCGTAGTCGCCGACGGCGTCGCGGTAGCGCTCGAACTCGAGTGGGTCCAGCTTCTGGTCGGCCGACGTCGGGCGCAGGTCGTCGGCGCGGATCTTCGCGCGATGGAACGCGAGCGTCAGCGGCTCACGCATGTCGGTCATCATGGGGAACTCGATCAGCGTCGCCAGGTCGAGTTCGTACCCGAACCATCGCTGATCTATCGCGTCGTGCTTCTCGAGCACCTTGGTGACGGACGCCTTGTCGGCCTGGGTGAGTCGTAGCTGTTCGGTCTGCGCGCTCGCCTTGACCCGGGCGAGTTCGATCTTGTCGCGTCGACGCTTCTCGTTGTACCGCGCGAGCGAACCGAACCAACCACCGGCGACTCCACCGATCGGAAATATCAGCCACCAGTAATCGCCCGCGAAGTGCAGGAACTGATCCATGAGACAACAGTACCCACGTCACGGGCCCCGACTACCGTGTCAACATGGCCAAAGCCGACGCCCCGACGCTGCTGTTCGACACCGTCGATGACTGGCAGAGTTGGCTGGCCGACAACCACGACTCGTCGCCTCCTGAGCCGCGCGTCCTACAGATCGGGGATCGGTAGGTCGAGGTTCGGAGCGATGATTCCGCCGTCGACCTCGAGCACCTTTCCGGTCACGTAGGCACCGGCAGGTGACGCGAGGTAGACGGCCGCGGCGGCGATGTCTTCGGGCTCGCCGAGACGGCGCATCGGTGTCGCGTTCTCGATCGCGGTCCGCATGGTGTCGTCGGCGGCCACGATGTCGAGGGCCGACGTCAGGATCGCCCCGGGCGCGATCGCGTTGACCCGGATGCGCGGATTGAGGTCCATCGCCGCGAGCCGCGTGTAGTGCGCGAGCGCGGCCTTGGCCGTGCCGTATGCCGCGTACGCCCGGCCCGGCAGCCGCCCCACAGCAGAAGTGATGTTGATGATCGATCCCGAGCCCGCGGTCTCCAACACCCTCGGAACCGCAGCCGTGACCAGCGCATGAGCATTGGCGACGTTGAAACCGAACGCATCGCTCAGATTCTTCGGTGAGGTGTCGAGCAGCGGTCGTGGCATCGCGCCGCCGACGTTGTTCACGACGGTGTCGAGCCGTCCAAACGTGTCGACGGCGGTCTGCGCGAGCGCCGCTGCAGCGTCGGGATCGGAAAGGTCGGCGACGACGACGCGCGCACGCCTATCTCGGTCGGCGACCTCGGCGGCCACCTTCTCCAGTTCGCTTTCGCTGCGCGCGGAGATCACCACATCGGCGCCCGCCTCGGCGTACGCGACAGCGATCGCCGCTCCGAGGCCGCGCCCCGCACCCGTGATGATCGCGACGGTGTCGTCGAGTCGGAATCTGTCCAGGATCACGACTCCCGACAATGCCACAGAACTGCAACACGTTCTAGATTTTGGCAAAGGGGCGCGGTATGAACTACGACGACCGGCCCGCCACCCAATTCATGTCGGGGTAGCGGTCGCCTGCGGGGCGCAGCGTCGACAATCGCTCGAGCTGATCTGAACTCAATTCCACCGACAGCGCGCCGAGGTTCTCGTCGAGGTAGCGCGTGCGCTTGGTGCCGGGGATCGGGACGACGTCGTCACCCTGAGCCAGCAGCCACGCCAACGCGACCTGACCCGGCGTGGCGCCGACCTCGGTTGCCACGGTGCGTACCTCGTCGACGAGAGCGAGGTTGTGGTCGAGGTTCTCGGCCTGCCACCGCGGGAGCGTCGAACGGAAGTCACCGTCGGAAACCTGCACTGCCGCAGCAGATCCCGTCAACATGCCGCGACCAAGCGGACTGTAGGGCACCATCGTGACACCCAGTTCACGCGCGGCAACCACATCCGACGATTCGACGTCGCGACTGAACAACGACCACTCCGACTGCAATGCCGCGATGGGGTGCACCGTCGCTGCGCGACGCAGGGTGTCGGCATTGGCCTCGCTGATCCCGAGCTCGCGAACCTTACCGGCGGCCACCGACTCTGCCATCGCCCCGACAGTCTCCTCGATCGGCAGCTTCGGGTCGACGCGATGCAGGTAGTAGAGGTCGATGGTGTCGACGCCGAGACGTCGCAGCGAGGCATCGACGGCGGACCGCAGGTACTCCGGCGAACCGTCGACTTCGCCGTTGGGATAACCGGTTTCGGGATCGATCTCGATACCGAACTTGGTCGCGAGCACCACGTCGTCTCTCCGGTCGGCCAGAACCTGCGCGAGCAGTTCCTCGTTGGCGCCCACGCCGTAGACGTCGGCGGTGTCGAGTTGGTTGACCCCGACATCGAGTGCGTGATGCAGCGTCGCCCTCGCCTCGTCCTGGTCGGCCTCGCCGTAAGCGAAACTCATTCCCATACAACCCAATCCGAGCGGTGAGACCTCGAGGGAACCGATGCGCCTGCGGTTCCGGGTTGTCGAGTCTGTTGATGCAGTCATGGCTGAGTCCTTCCGCCGTAGGTGGCGATCTTGTATTCGGTTGCTGCCAGCGACAGCGTGAGTTCGGAGATCTGGCGTCGAATGGTGTCGCGGTGTTCTAGCAGCATCTCGAGCCGCTCCGGCACGGTGTCGTCGCCCTCGTCGACGAGTTCGACGTAGTGCTGGAGGTCGCGAATGGCCATGCCCGACAGTCTCATTTGTGTCACGAAGACGAGTCTGCGCACGGCGTCGGCGTCGTAGAGCCGGTTTCCCGACGCGTCGCGGGGCACGTCGACGAGTCCGATTCGCTCGTAGTACCGCAGTGTGTGCGCCGAGACGTCGAGCATCGCGGCGGTCTGTGCGATGGTCAGCGGTTCGTCGATCTCGTCGGCTTCGACAAGGCGGTGGATGACCTCGACCGACAGTGGACCGTCGAGTTCGTTCAACGTGGCCAACGCCCTGCTCATGAGGTGATCTGTACTCATGACAGCAACGCTAGGCCTTAGAGCGCGCTCTAACGCAACACCTGATCGACGATCACGTCGAGCGGCAGCGCGGCGTCGACGATCATCCCCTGCTCGTCGGGTCCGGGTGGTTCGAGCGCGGCGAACTGCGAGTCGATGAGCGCAGCAGGCATGAAGTGA
This sequence comes from Gordonia sp. 852002-51296_SCH5728562-b, assembly GCF_001665475.1. Lineage (NCBI taxonomy): Bacteria > Bacillati > Actinomycetota > Actinomycetes > Mycobacteriales > Gordoniaceae > Gordonia > Gordonia sp. 852002-51296_SCH5728562-b. The sequence continues at coordinate 13,527 of NZ_LZMI01000133.1, forward strand.
TCACGCCGCCCGTGCACGCGCGCATGTGCCGCGTCTCTGCCGAGGGCGAGCATCACGAAGAACGCCCTGGGAGCACTGCCGCGCAGTCGATCCCGATAGGCACGGCGCAACGCCGAACAGGCGGCCACGCCGTCGTCGTGCTCGGCGAGCCAGGTACCGACCACGTCGAGCCAGGGCAAGCGATCGGCGTCGGTCAGTGGATGTCCCGCGGCCATCTTCGCGATGTTGGCGGCCGGGTGCAGATCGTCGGCATCGACAAACGGCACCGCCAGACGTGCGGCGAGCGCCAGTCCGACAGTACTTTTCCCGCACCCTGACACCCCGCAGACGACGATGGGCGACTCAGTAATCGTGACCAGCCGCCACGGTCGACACGAGGTCTTCTCCTGCGCGGAATCGGCGGAGGTTCTCCGCGATCCACGGCGCGAGTTCGCGGGTGAGACCCGACGCCGGGTTGGCGATGTGAGGTGTGATGATCACGTTCGACAGCGACCACAGCGGATCGTTGCGCGCGGGCGGTTCGGGATCGGTCACGTCAAGTGCGGCACCCGCGATCTCATGCCCCTTGAGCGCCCAGTACAGCGCCTGTTGGTCGACGAGCGGCCCGCGTGCGATGTTGACCACCCACGCGTGGGAGGGCAACTGCGCCAACACCTTTCCATTGACCAGGTGATGGGTTTCCGGAGTCGACGGCGCGGCGAGGACCACGTGATCGCACGACGACCACACCTCATCCATCCGCGACGACGGCAGCGTGCGCTGAGCGCCGTCGACCTCACGTCCCGAATGGTTCACCGCGAGAACCGAAGCGCCACAAGCCTTCAGGCGTGGAATCAGCGATCTCGCGATACCGCCGGCCCCGATGATCGCCACGGTCGCGCCGCGCAGTGTGCGCACCGCGGGATCGATGTGGTCTTTGTCCCAACCCCACCGCACCGATGAGTTGATCTGCCGCAGCCCGGCGAGCAGGAGCGCGAGTGCGTGCTCGGCGACGTTCTCCGCATAGAAGCCCGACGCGTTCGTCCAGACACGCTTGTCGTCGAGAATGCCTGCGGAGACGAACTCTTCGATCCCCGCCGTCTTCAACGCCACCCATTCGACGGTGTCGGGGAGATCGGGGAATCCCGACGCTCCGCCAAGCCAGATCAGGACTCGCGCGGCGTCGAGGTCGGTTTGCGTCGCACCGACGTCGTCGAGCGCCGCGGTGATGTGCTGATCACGTTCGGGGAGGACGGCGACCGTGATCGTCGAATCAGTTTGCGAGGCAGACGAACTCATCACTCACGTCCAGCGAGTTTCTTGGCGGCAGATGTTGCCAGCGTGTCAGCGATCTCGTTGTAGTGATCTCCCGCATGACCTTTCACCCATTTCCAGGTCACCTTGTGCAGCTTCTCCTCCTCCACGAGGCGGCGCCACAGATCTGCATTCTTCACGGGTTTCTTGTCTGCGGTTTTCCACCCGTTTCGCTGCCAGCCACTCACCCACTTGGTGATGCCGTTTCGGACGTAACTCGAGTCGGTGTAGAGGATCACCGTCGACGGCTTGGTCAGTGCGGCGAGGCCCTCGATCGCTGCCGTCAGTTCCATCTTGTTGTTGGTGGTATCGGGTTCAGCGCCGGAGATCTGCTTCTCGTGGCCGCGGTATCGCAGGACCGCACCCCATCCGCCCGGCCCGGGATTGCCCAGGCAGGCGCCGTCGGTAGAAATTTCGACGACATCCGCGTCGGCCGATGCGGCCGTCACCAGTGCGTTGTCATCATCGTTCACGAGAGTCTCTGACACTCCTCCCAGGTTACCCACTGCCATGATCGCTGTGAATTGCATAGAGTTGGTTGCATGCCGGTCTGGGATCCGAGTCGATACCTACAATTCTCCGACGCTCGTGCCCGCCCCTTCCTCGATCTGATCGCCGAGGTGCCGACCAATCCGTCGACCATCGTCGACCTCGGATGCGGGCCTGGGCAGCACACCAAGCACCTACGCGAACGCTGGCCGGAAGCCCTGGTTCTCGGAATCGACGCCTCGACCGAGATGATCACCGAGGCCATCCGCGAGAACATGGACGGGTTGGCCAACTACGACGTCGCCGACCTCACCGAGTGGACACCTCCAGAACCCGTCGACCTGTTCTTGTCGAACGCGGTGTTCCAGTGGGTCCCCGATCAGGAAGTCGCGATCGAGAGACTGCTGCCCCATCTCAACGACGGCGGTGCTTTCGCGATCCAGGTGCCCAACAACACCGGCGCGGCCACGTACCGCAGCCTCAACGAACTCGCCGAGGAGGAGCCCTACTCGCAGTACTGCGGCGATGTCCGGCGGCTGCCGTGGCTAGCACCCGACTTCTACCTCAACTTCTTTGCCGAGCGCGGCTTCGAGGTCAACGCGTGGGAGTCGACGTATCTGCACGTCCTCAAGGACAAGGGCGACGACCCGGTCTTCGACTGGATCTCCGGCACCGGCGCCCGCCCCTTCCTCGAAGCGCTACCCGACGAACTGCGCGACGACTTCAGCGAAGAGCTCAAGCGCCGACTCCGCGCCGCCTACCCCGCCCGCGACTGGGGCACGGTGCTGCCCTACCGCCGCACGTTCGCCGTGGCCGTTCTGCCGCGCTGATCGAGCCGCCCCCGCTGATCGAGCCCGCCCCCGCTGATCGAGCTTGTCGAGATCACACCCCCACCGGCCGCACGCCCGTGTACACGCCCTCGGGCCGAAACCGCAGCCGCTTCTCGCCATACTCCTCGAGCGCGTGCGCGGTCCACCCGACCATCCGCGCGACGGCGAAGATCGTCTCCGCGGCATCGGGGCGCATCCGATAGCTCAGGGCGAGCGCGGCCAACGCGAAGTCCGAGTTGACGAATGTCGACGACCCCAGCGCACCCATCACACTCGACACCGCTCTCATCACACGCGGGTCCCCGTCACCCGCGTCCCGCAGCATTTCCATCAACGTCACCGCGCGCGGGTCGCTCTGCCGGTAGACGACATGCCCGGTACCCGGAATCCGATCGCCCATGCGCAAGCGTTCACCGACAACCGACTCCGGATCGTCGAGAGCTTGGGCAAGAAACCGGTACGCGAAAGTCGTTGCGCCGCCGTGCATCGGACCGTCGAACGCGCCGAGGCCCGCACTGATCACCGCGTACACGCTTCCCCTCGCGCTCGCCGCAACGCGGGCTGCGACCGTTCCCGCGGACAGATCGTGGTCGGCGAGCAGCACGAGCGCCGCATTGAGCATCCCCACCCGCTCCGGCGTCAAGGGCTCGTCTGACAGAAGGGGCCAGAGCCGCGCCGCGAATCCATCAACGCCGACATGAGAATCGTCGACGACTTCGGTTCCGACGATCGCCTCCAGAATCGTCACCGCCTTGTCGGCCACCGCTGCGGGATCGAGTTGATGCCTGCGCGCGTCGTCGGCTCCGAGGAGGTCGACGATCAGCCGGATTCGATCAAGACCTCGCGCGGTCGGGCCAAGCGCGGCGTCGACTCGCCCCGGCACATCGCCGACCACTCCTGGCGGAGTATCTGGCCACGATTGCTCCCACAACAGTGCCGCCACCTGCTCGAATGACATGTCCCGCGCCAGGTCGCCGACGTCGTGTCCCCGGTAGTACAGCCGGTCGTCGTGCAGATAGGACAGTTGCGTCCGGATGCGTTCGACGACGCCCGCCGGCGGCCGTGGACGGCCTTCGGTCAACAACTTCTCGACCTCGTCGACCGGAAACACGCTCCCCGAGACACCGTCGATCCGCTGACTCTGCAACCGTCCACGACTGACGTAGGCGTAGACCGTTGATGTCTTGACCCCCAACACCTTTGCGACCTGTGCTGTCGTCAAGTAGTCGCGTCCGTCATGGTGCACAGGGGTCGGCCAGCGGCGTCGATGAATGCGTTGCACATATTGATTGAATCAACATTGACGATGATGCACCAAGGGGTGATCGTTGCAGTCATGACTGATGTGCTGATCGCGCCCGCAGGCCTCGCGAACGTCGTCGTTGCCGACACCGAAATCGGCGATGTCCGTGGCGATGAGGGCTTCTACCACTACCGTGAATTCTCGGCGCTCGACCTCGCGCGCACCAAGACCTTCGACGACGTGTGGTTCCTGTTCGTGCACGGGCGTCTACCCGACGAGGCAGAGTTGCGCTCCTTCGTCGCGGCGACCAGAGCGCTGCGGACACTCCCCGACGAGATATCCGGCATCCTGGCGACGTCGGCAATGCTCGGTGGAGAACGTGAACTCCTGACCGGTCTGCGCACGGTGATGTCGGCGCTCGGCCCCACCTTCGGGGTGCGGCCCCTCTGGGATTCCGACGCGCAGGCGCGGCAATTCGACGCTCTGCGGGCAACCGCACTCACGCCGACGATCCTCGCAGCGCTGCACCGCATTCGCACAGGCCAGGAGCCGCTTACGCCGCGAGACGACCTGAGCGTCGCAACCAACTGGCTCTACCTCATCACCGGCACCGAGCCATCACGGGAGTACGCCCGCGCCGTCGAGCAGTACCTCATTCTGACCATGGATCACGGATTCAACGCCTCGACCTTCACCGCGCGTGTCATCGCGTCGACAGGAGCCGACGTCCACGCGGCCTTGTGCGGCGCGCTCGGCGCATTCTCGGGTCCGTTACACGGCGGCGCCCCCGATCGCGCGCTCGACTCCCTCGACGAGATCGTCGCCCATGGCGACGCCCTGACGTGGGCGCGCGAGCAGGTGGCGCAGCGTCGTCGGATCATGGGTTTCGGTCACGCCGTCTACCGCACCGAAGATCCGCGATCGGTGCTGTTGCGAGAGGTCGCGCAAGGTCTCGGCGGACCGACGGTCGACGCCGCGATCGCGGCGGAACAGGCGATCGTGCAGGCGTTGGCCGAAGCGCACCCCGACCACCCGCGCTACGCCAACGTCGAGTTCTACGCCGGCGTGGTGATGGACGCCTGCGGCATTCCACGCTCGATGTTCACGCCGACCTTCGCGGTGAGCCGCACGGTCGGGTGGTGTGCCAACATCCTCGAACAGGCGAACAGCCGCAAGATCATTCGGCCCGCCGCTCGCTATGTCGGTCCGCCACCACCCGAGCGGCCACTCGTGATCTGAACGCTCAGGTCAGGACCAACGACGCTTACTCGCGCACCAGAGTCGGTGCGACACTGTACACATGACACGTCGAGCAGTGCTGATCAGAGCCATCAACGTCGGAGGCGCGAAAGTTCCGATGAAGGAATTACGCAGCATCGCAGCCGATCTCGGGGCAACCGACATCTCGACGTACATAGCTTCTGGCAACCTGATCTGCACGCCACCCGCGGCATCGAACCATTTCGACAGAGCACTCGAGGCTGCAATCGAGCAGCGCTACGGATTCTTCCGTGAAGTGATCAGTCGTTCCCGCGACGAGCTCGTGACCGCTCTCGACATCCACCCTTTCGATGTCGTCGACGAGAAGTTCTCCTACGTCTACTTTCTGGTCGACGCGCCACCGGAGGATCGATTGAAAGCGTTCTCGGACAAGGACTTCGGCAATGATCTTTGTGAGGTCGTCGGCTCCGACCTGCACATCCGCTACGCAGAGGGCGCAGGCACCTCGAAGCTGACGGCACCCGTGATCGCCCGAGGACTCGGCGTACAGGGCACGGGTCGCAACCTACGCACCGTCCGCAAGCTGATCGAGTTGACCGCCTGAGATCACACGCGCCCGATGGTGCTGATCGCGGCGTCGATATCGCTGCGCTGCTGCTCGGCGGGCGTCTCCCACAGCTTCTTCGGTAGTTCCTCGAGTTCGACGATGGCGGCATCGATCGCTTCGAGCTCCGACTCCCGCCCCTCCTCGGGGAGCGTCGAGGCGTGAATGAGCTTGTCGTCCAAGTCGAACACGGCTGCGTCGAGGCGGTCGCGCTCGGCCACCAGGCCGGCGTCGTTGGCGATCCACGGGTTCTGGTGCACGTCGGCAATCGCGTAGCGGATTCGACGGTGCATCCGAGCCTCCCGCGAGGTCGACGTCGTCCAGTCATCCGGGGCGCGGCTCGGCTGGCCGGGGATGAGGTCGTTGGAGCGGGCGAAGCGTCGAACCCGCTTGTCGGAGTCGACGGCGAACCACGCCGCTCCCGCCAGAATGATCAACGCGACCACGATGGTCACGATGATGACGATCCACGCGACCGCGTTCATGACTGGACTCCCTGCACCGACACCTCACCCGACACGGACATAAGTCCGACCTTAGCCGTGGTGACGCGCCGCGACGTCGGGATGCGCGCGTGTCCTCGACTTCCACGCGTTCTCGCCGTACGTCGAGTAGAGCGGATTGGCCGGATCCTCTTCGACACCGCGTGAGAGTTGCGCGAGGTCGGGCGGGAGGGCGAGCGTCGGGACCCGGGCGTCGAGCGCCGGATTGAGGAAGTAGGGGATCGAGATCCGATCGGTGCCCGGCGCCGGGGCGAGCACCCGATGTCGCGTCGCCCGCAGGAAGCCACCCGTCGCGACCTCGAGCAGTTCTCCGATGTTGACGATGAAGGCGCCCTCGAGCGGCGGCGCGTCGATCCACTCGTCTGCGCCCGCCTCGACCTGCAGGCCTGTCGAATCCGGTTCGACGAGCAGCAGTGTCAGAACGCCTGAATCCTTGTGTGCGCCAACGCCTTGCGATGTCTGGGTGGTGCCCGGATAGCGCACCACCTTGATCAGGGTGGCCGGTGCCGTCGCGAAGGCGTCGTCGAAGACGGTCGCGTCGCCGGTGAGTGCGTGCGCCCAGTGACGCAACAGCTCGAGCCCGACCCCCGACAGCGCTGCGTCCCACTTTTCGAACGCGGGACGCAGCTCCGGAAGGGCAGACGGCCACAGGTTCGGCCCCTGCAGATTCCAATATCCCTGAGCGTTCTCGATCACGTCGCGCTCGGGGCCGATGTCGATCTGTTCGCGCCAGTCGACCTGCGAGTTGGTGAGTTCTCCGCCGAGGCGCGAGTAACCGCGGAAGTGAGGGCTCTCGAGTTGGCTGATCTCCTCCTTGGCTTGCGCGGGAAGCGCGAAGAAACGCCTGGCCAGAGCCAAGATCTCGTCGATCTGCTGTTGCGGGACGCCGTGTCCGACGAGGTAGAAGAAGCCGACTCGGTGCGTCGCGTCGAGGAGCGCGGATTCGAATCCCACGGGATCGGAAGCTGCCGTGGAGAGGTCGATGATCGGTAGACCCATCGGTCCATTATCTACCCGAGCGCAATTCGGCTCCTACGCGCTCGGCACCCTCGCCGCCGCGACCGCGGCAGTGTTGACGCGGGTCAACACTGCGTGCAGCTCTTCGAGATCAGCCAGCTCGACGCCCAGCGCATCGACGACGGCTCCGGGAATCGACAACGCCTGCTCACGCAGAGCACGCCCCGACGACGTGAGTTCGACGTCGACGTTGCGCTCGTCGTCGCCGCGACGTCGTCTCACGATGAGCTGCTGTTGTTCGAGTCGCTTGAGCAGCGGTGAGAGCGTGGCGGAGTCGAGCTGAAGCACCGCGCCAATCTCTTTGACCGCCCTCGGTTCCGATTCCCAGAGCGCGAGCATGACCAGATACTGCGGATGCGTCAGGCCGAGCGGCTCGAGCAGTCGGCGATAGATGCGCAGCACCGAACGATTCGCCACGGCCAACGCGAAACAGACCTGCCGCTCCAGGAGCAGCGGATTGATGCCCATGTCGTGCGGATTGGCCGTGTCCTGCGAACTCACGTATTCAGTGTGTCATATTCAATCGTTCGCTATCGATTGGCGAGGCGCTCAGGTGGCGGTGCTCGGCGCGTCGGGGTCGGGCTGCGACGGCCTGCCCGCTACAAGGTCGGCAAGCTTGAGTCCGTAGGAGCCGAACCGCGCGTCGAAATGCTCGGCGCGATACGTGGCTCGGTTCTGTTTTGCCTTCGAATAGTGTTTGCGTGCCCATCGAGAACCGGGGCGCGCCAACCGAATTGCGCCGATCCACGCGACCGGCGGGAGGTAGGCGCCGATCACCGCCGTCGAATACTTGCCCTTGGCCACGCAGACAAGCAGCACGCCGATGTGCACGACGAGTACCACGAGAATGACGAGATGGCCTGCGCCGAACCGCGCCGATTCGTCGTCGTCGGTGGTGACGGGATTGAGACCGAGCAGCAGGAGCCCGAGTGCCGCCACCGTGAGGGCAACCACCTGCACCGAGAGTTGTCCCTCACGCGACCAGTACACGTCCTGCATGTGCAGGATCATCGCGAACTCGTCGAGCACCAACGACGCCCCGATACCGATGAGCACTGCCGCGATCTCCCCGGCGGGCGCGGTGCCGTCGGCGGCCACGGAGGTGATGGCGCCGATGATCAACAGGATGATCCCGGGTACCGCGTGATGGATGTGCACGCCGCCGGAGACATTGTTGCGGAACGGTCCTCTACCCGCGCGGATCAGGCGGGTGATGACGCGGGTGATGACGAACGTCAGCAGAAACGCCACGAAGAGCAGCGCCAGTGGTAGTCCCGCCGGACCGTGGTTCATTACTTCGGAGTGATCCCGGTGCGCTGCTGCTCGATCTTGAGACAGCGATCCTCGACGTAGAGCAGGCCGGCTTCCTCGGCGATCGCGCGCGCCTCCGGAGACGTGATCCCCAACTGCAACCAGAGCGCCTTCGCGCCCGCGGCGACGGCTTCACGGGCGATCTGCGGGCAGTCGGCCGACGGGCGGAAGACGTCGACGAAATCGACCTGCTCCGGAACGTCGGCGAGGGTCGGGTAGACGGTCTCCCCGACAATCGTCTCGGCAGTGGGATTGACCGGAATGATGCGCCAGCCCAGCGACTTCATCAGCGCGGGAACCCCGTTCGACGGCTTGGCGGGGTTGGCGCTGGCCCCGACGACCGTGATCGTGTCGAAGGTGCGCAGGATCTGTTCGGCGACATCATCGGTGCTCATGGTGTCCAAGTCTAGGTGTGCGCTCCCTGCGCGGCGGGCTGCTCGCCTTCCTCGCTTGTCAACCACGCAACCAGCGACGCCCCGATGATGGCGCACACGAAGCCGACGGCCGCGAGCCACCCCAATCCGTCGACGGCTTTGTCGCCGAGGAACACCACGCCGACGATGGCGGGAAGACCCGTCTCTCCGACGACGAGCACCGCGGTGACGGCGTTGACCGGTCCGATCTGCAGCGCAAGGGTCTGGATGTAGAACGCCATGGCACCCGCGATCGCGATGGTCCACGCCGCCGGATCTTTCAGCACCGTGAGGGGGTCGAACGGGGAGACGCCGTCGAGCACGCGCACCGCAACTGCCAGCGCGCCGTACATGAGACCCGCGATTGCGCCGCCGAAGATGGCTCCGCGGCTTCCGAGTATCCGCATGACCGCGACGCCGAAGACGGCAACCGCGGTGGTGACCGCGAAGAGCGCCCAGTGGAACATCATGTCGGCGTGTGTCGACGCCTCCTTCGACGCCGATGCGCCCAGTACGCACAGTGCGAATACGACGAGGAGTATCGCCGCCCAGTCCTTGGCGTGCAGCGCGGTGTGGAGCATCACCGTGCCCAACAGCGCCGTCACGATGAGGTTGCCCGCCACGATCGACTGCGCGAGGAACAGCGGCAGGAAACGCGCCGCGACCGCTCCGCCGACGAATCCGAGCATCACGGTCAGTGTGCCGAGGAAAAACGTCGGATTGCGCAACGCCGCTAGTGCACCGCTCGCCGATCCGCTGTTGCCGGAGTCCTGTGCCGCCTCTTGTGCCCCTTTGGCACGCAGGACTGTCGAAAGTCCGTATGCCAGTGCTGCAAGGCAAGCCGCGACGATGCCGATGATGTACATGTCATTCGTCGGGGTAGGGCTGATGCGCTCTGCGAGGGTCGCCGTAGGTGATGGCTCGTTCGCTTCGAGTGCCCGTGATCAGCGTTGCAGACCAGGTCACCATTGCGCCCATCCGATTCCGAACGCCTGCGAGGAAAGCCACGTGGATCACTCCCCACGCGAGCCAGCCCAAGGTTCCCGACATCTCCAGCGGACCGCTCTGCACAATGGCATTGCGTCGCGCGATGTAGGCGGCATTCCCGAGGTCGTGATACGTGAACGGCTTACGTTCCGATTGTCCCGCAACGAGATCCGCGATCACGCCACCCACGTGACGTCCACCCTGCATGGCCACCTCGGCCACACCGGGCAGGTTGTTCAACGACGACGTGTCGCCCGCGACGAACACGTCGGGATGCCCCTCGACGGAGAGGTCGTCGCGCACCGGAATCCGCCCAGAACGATCCTGCTCGACGCCGAGCGCCTTGGCGAGAGTCCGTGCGAACGGGACGGCCTCGACTCCTGCGGTCCACAACGTCGTTCTGGCTTCGAATGTCGTGAGTTCGCCGGTCTTCTTGTCCTTGGTCTGAACTGTGTCCTCGCCGACGTCGACGACGTGGACACCGAGATGGGTTTCGACGCCGATCTTGTCGAGGGTGCGCTGCGCCCGCTTCGACAATGACTCACTGAACGAGGGCAAGACACGATCAGACCCGTGGAACAGGAGCACCCGGGCTTCGGTGGGATCGATGGAGTCGAACTCTCGTCCGAGTGAGAGCGTCGCCAATTCGCGTATCTGCCCGGCAATTTCGACGCCGGTTGGGCCGGCGCCCGCGACAGCGAACGTGAGCCATGCCCGACGCTCGTCGGGATCGGTGAGAGTCTCGGCAATCTCGAAGGCGCCCAACACTTGTCGTCGAATCGCAAGTGCGTCGTCGAGTGTCTTCATGCCGATCGAGTTCTCGATCGCGTCGTCGCAGCCGTGATACGCGGTACGCATGCCGGTCCCGACGACGAGGTAGTCGTAGCTGATCGTCGTGGGACTGCCGTCGGCCCCGAGAATGGTGAGAACCTTTGCCGCGACGTCGATATCGTCGGCCTCGCCGAGCACCACGTTGACATTGCGCTGGCGTCGAAGCAGATGCCTGATGGGGCTGGTGATCGCGCCTTCCGAGAGGATGCCGGTTGCGCACTGGTAGAGCAGCGGCTGGAAGAGGTGGCTGGTGCCACGGTCGATGACGGTGACCGAGACCGGCTCCTTCTTGAGTCGCCGAGCGGCGTGTACGCCGGCGAATCCGGCTCCGATGATCACCACGTGCGGCTTGGACGCCATACTTCAGGCTCCCGCACTAGAGGTGGCGGCGGTACGGGAGGTGACGGCGCACGTCGCGGCGCCGAATGCCCCGGTCACCGCGAAGACCGACGGCCATGCGCCGATCTTCTTGGCGAGTGGGTGCGAGAGCCCGAACGCCGCGAGGTAGCCCGTGAGAAGTCCGGCGGCGGGTCCGGGCCCCCGGCTCAGCCACTGCCGCGTGCACCAGGCGCCCGCCAGGCCGAGGACCACGCCCCCGAGAGGACGTTTGCCGGTGTACCGCGCGGTCGCATATCCGCCGATCAAGCCAGCGCTGGCGACACCGACAGTGGGATCCACATGCATGCCGGTCAGCCTAGCAATCTATTCCGCGCGGTTGCGTGGTTGCGCCTTCAGTCTCCACTCCACCGCGCCTTTTCCTGCCACACTGGAGTTATGGGTGATCAACCCGCAATCGTGCTCGTGTCGTCCGGCCACTCAGAGCAACTTCGCGGTGAGTTCGGTCGGTATCTCCGCGACTATCGCATCGAGTGTGCGGAGTCGGGGGTCGGAGCGATAGTGCTCCTCGGCAGCCTTGTGGGCGACGGGGTTCCGGTGGCGCAGATCGTCGTGGAGTCCGAGTTGCCGGACATGTCGGTGTTCGAGGCGCTGAGCACTTTTCGTTCCATCGTGCCGACGGCCAAACGCGTCGTCATCATCTCGTGGGAGAACTTCGGCACCCACATCGAGATGCTGCGACCCGCCCTCGCGAAAGGCAAGTTCGACACCTTTCTGCTGATGCCGCGTGGCGCTCGCGACGAGGAATTCCACTACGCGATCACCGAGATGCTGTCCGACTGGGGTGCGACCGTCGCGACCCCGGTCGTCGACTCCGTTCGCGTCATCAGCGACTCGTCGTCGGCGCTCACGCTGGGCATCCGAGACCTCCTCGACCGCATGGGGATGCCCAATCGGATGTACTCCAGCGACAGTGTCGAGGGGCAGGCGGCGCTCGCGCTGTACGACTCGGGTGGCGCACCGGTTCGGTTTCCGCTCGTCCAGTCCATGGCCCCGAAGTTGCGCAACCGTGTGATCTCACCGGGCACGCCACGCGACGTATCGGCGCTCATCTTCGGACGGCCATCGGATGTGGACGAGGACGAGGTCGTCGATCTGGCGATCGTCGGCGCAGGACCCGCGGGACTCGCGGCCGCCGTGTACGGCGCGTCGGAGGGCTTGTCGACGGTGGTTCTGGAATCCGATGTCGTTGGGGGACAAGCTGGTACGAGTTCGATGATCCGCAACTACCTAGGCTTCCCGCGTGGCATCTCGGGGATGCGTCTCGCGCAGCGTGCACGTACGCAGGCAACACGTTTCGGTGCGCGCTTCTACTCCGGGTGGCCTGTCGACGAACTGCGACTCGGCGTCGACGATGCACCGCATCGCCTCTGCACCGAGGGTGGCGACGTGCTTGCGAGGAGTGTGCTCATCGCGAGCGGTGTCGCGTATCGACGGCTGGGCGTCGAATCGCTGGAATCGCTTGTCGGGTCGGGTGTGAACTACGGTGCGGGAATGTCCGCGGCACGCGAGATGGACGGGCGCGACGTGTTCGTCGTCGGTGGTGGAAATTCTGCCGGGCAGGCCGCGATTCATCTCGCCCGCTTCGCGCGCTCGGTGACGATTCTGATTCGACGGTCAGACCTCACCGAGACGATGTCGCAGTATCTGATCGGGGAGATCGCGTATCACCCGCGGATCGATGTGCGTGGTACCACCGAGGTCATCGACGGCGGTGGCGATGGCCAACTCGAATGGCTGGAGTTGTGCGACACCGTCACTCGCGCCAGCGAGCGGGTGAGCGCAGGCGGACTGTTCTTGCTGATCGGTGCCGAACCGCATTGCGACTGGCTGCCCGACACGATTGCGCTCGACGATCGCGGCTTCGTACTGACCGGACGCGACGTTCCGAAGGATCAGTGGCCCGGCGAACTCCCGCCACCGAATCTCGCCACAAGTGTCGCAGGGGTTTTCGCCGCGGGCGACATCAGGGCACAGTCGATGAAGCGTGTCGCCGCATCGAGTGGCGAGGGAGCAAGCGCCGTCCCGATGGTGCACGCGTGGTTGGCCGCTCGGCGGACAGCATCAGCCGAGAGCTGACGTCACTTGTGCTGCAGCACTTCTCGTGTGTCGAGCTCGTCGAGGAACTCTTCGACGCGCGGCCACGTCTGTTCCGCAGCGGCGTCGCCTGCGATCAGGCCGAGATGACTGGTCTCGACGGTCTGGAAGTGCACGTCGGTTGAGCCGCTGAGAAGTTCGACGCCGTGGTGAGCGGCTTCCCAGCTCGCGATGGCGTCGCGGTGGCTGCCGAAGAGTTGGATGGGCTTGCGGATCGTCGTCAGATCGACAATGCGACCATCGAAATCGACTACACCCGAAGCTAATTCGTCGCGGTAGACGAAGTTCTCCCACATCTGTAGCGACACCTTGCCCGCATAGCCCGGCATGGCGTTCTGGAATCGGTCGATGACCTGCATGCGAGCGAGCGCCTCGTGGTCGTCTGCGTTGCGCAGGATGTAGAGCGGCTTCTTGAGTTCGCGGTCGGCGGCCAGCGCGCGGTAGGCGATACGCACCAGTGGCGCGGGAATGCCGCCCATCACCTTGAGCGCGCCCGTGATCGGCACACCGCCGACCGGTTGCATGACCCGTTTGACGAGCGGGTACGGCGTCACGGCGTCGTAGTCGAGCGGTGTACCGATCGCGGTGATCGAGCGCACCGGCAGGTCTGGGTGCGCCGCGATCATCAGGAGCGACACGGTCCCGCCCAGGCTCCACGCGGCGACGTCGACCTCATCGGCGGAGTAGTCGGTGAGCACTCGGTCGATCGCCTGCGGAACGATGTCGTCGAAGTAGGTCTCGAAGCCGACCTGCCGGTGTGCCTGCCCGACGTCGCCGAAGTCGACGACGTACGGGATGCGTCCCGCGGCGAGGAGATGCTCGACTGCCGATTGCCCCGGCCCGAGGTCGTAGCAGCGAGCAGGCACCGCGAGCGGCGGGACCAGCAGGATCGGCGGCCTGCCTGATGCGCGGGCGGCGGAAACCTGCTCGGCGGTGCCGTAGCGACGCAGCGTGCGCTGCGGATCGTCGAAGAAGGTGACGTGAGGGGTCTCGGTGTCTGGTGCAACCTGATGTCCGCCGAGGATGCGTGCCAGTGTCTGCACTCGTTTCCAGCGTGACGCGGCCATCTGCTCTCCTCCATCTCGGTGATCGAACAGCAATCTACGCGACCGGCGTAACGGCATACTCGGGGTATGGAGGCAACAGGTTCAGGAGTGGTGGCGGTCGTCGGAACGTTGAATCTCGACCTGGTGGTCACACTCGCCCACAGACCCGCCGTCGGTGAGACGGTCCTCGGTCGGTCGTTGACCGAGCGTCCCGGCGGCAAAGGAGCCAATCAGGCACGAGCCGCCGCCGCGGCCGCGTCAACCGCGCTGGTGGGTGCGACGGGCACCGATGCGGCTGGAGACCGGTTGGTGTCTGATCTCGTCGACGTGGGCGTCGACGTCACGTACGTGCGACGGGTATCGGGCACCAGCGGCCATGCGGTCATCGAGGTCGACGAGGATGGCGACAACAGCATCATCGTGATCTCCGGCGCCAACAGCCAACTGACCCCCGACGACGTCGGCGCGGCACTCGACGCGCTGCGCCCCGCCGTCGTGATGACGCAGTTGGAATCGCCCACCGAGGTCACCGCTGCAACCGCGACGTGGTGCCAAGACAGCGAGATTCGATTCGTCCTGAATCCCAGCCCGACTGCACCGGTCGACCCGTCGATCCTCGCCGAAGCCGACCCGCTGATCGTCAATCAGATCGAGGCGGCGTACTACGCAGATTTGTCAGAGGATGCCGAGCCGTCTGACCTCGCGCGAAAGTTGTTGACTATCAGCAGATCCGTGATCATCACGCGAGGTGGCGACGACGTGGTGGTCGCCGGGAGCGGATCGCTGGACATCCTCGACGTTCCGCAGGTCGACGTGGTGGACACCACGGGTACAGGCGATGTCTTCGCGGGCACGCTTGTTGCGCATCTCGCCAACGGCACAACGCTTCTCGACGCCGCACGCGCCGCGAACAGGGCGTCGGCCGATCACGTTTCCGCGTCGAGATGAGTCGTGTTGGCTGTGGGCCGCAGCATCGACAATCGGCTTATTGTGCGGGCCGCATCGGGCGGTGACCGCTTCGCGCGGAGGATGTCGCGTGGAGTTCCCTGAGACACAATGTTGAGAACGATGTCCCGGTCACAACAGATGTCGACCAGATTTCCCAAGCGCTGCAGTGGTTCTCGGTCCACGAGGGCGAGGTCGGGTACGTCGCGGAGAGTGATCTCGCGGAACCGCTCGGTCAGCGCGAGGTACTCCCGCATCCCCAGCGGCCGCTCGCAGAGCTCGACGAACGCAACTGCCGCCGCCGTGGCGTTGTGTAGAACCGCGACCGACTGGCCGTTCATATCGATTTGTGTGGGCAACATCCGCGTGATCTGCTCAGACTCCGTCGATGACCAGGTTCCGGATGCGAAGCCGTGACGTATCGGGCCATTGCACCTTCGGTAGTCGTCGCCCTCCCCGATCCAGATCACCGAATACTCTCGCTCAATGAGATCGATCGCCTGTTGAAAGCGGTCGTGCATCAACGGGTTTGGCAGCAGTTGTTGCGGGGGGTAGTTCGACGTCGCTATGAACAGTGTCCCGTCGCGGGCGATGCGTCGAAGAGTTGCGGTGAGGTAGATGGCGTCGGCGACGCCGACGGTGGCGCACGCGCGCTGACACACGGCGCCGTCGACCGTGCGGCCGCACTGCCGAAGGGCTCGACGTCGTACTACTTCCGGACGCGCGAGGCGCTGATCTCGGCGACCATTGGACGGGTCCGCGAGCGCTCGCGTGAAGCCATGGACAGAGCTGGGCCGCCCGCAGAATTGACTGCCGACTCCGCAGCGGCGTTCATCGCGGAGCAGTTGGAGGCCTTCGACGGCCCGCGCCGCGCCGATGCACTCGCGATGTTCGCTCTGCTGCCGGAAGTTCGTGAGAACGATTCGCTGCGAACAGAACTCGGCTCATGCTTGTTCTCGCTGGAGCGCGCCACCTCTCTGCTCGCAGCGTTGGGGTCGCGCCACCCCGCGGCCGACGCCACCGACCTCATCACCTTTCTATCCGGGATGGTGTTCGACACGCTCTTCGGACTACGGAGTCAAGCAGCCAGCGGCGTCCGGCCCGTACCAGAGTCAATCGGGAGGATGCTTGTGCAGATGACCCGCGCCTCGGGCTGATCGTCGCGGGACCCGTCTAGCCAGCCACTGATAGAGAAGGAGAAGCGCATGCAGCCGCCGTCGCGTGCAGTCGTGTTGTCGGGATGCTCAGGCGGCGGCAAATCAACTGTGCTGGAGGCTTTGGCATCTCGCGGATTCACCACAGTCGAGGAACCGGGCAGACGGATAGTTCGTGACGAACTCGCCAATGGCGGTCGCGCGTTGCCGTGGGTGGACGCCGCTCGCTTCGCTCACAGCTGCGTCGAGACGGCACGAGCCGACCTTGCCCACCACAATCGTGACGACTGGGTGTTCTTCGACCGTGGCCTCGTCGACGCCGACACCGCACTGTGTCACTACGAGGGCGGTCATGACGAGAGCCCAACTGCCTGCTCGATCGATGAGTTGCAGAGTTATCACCAGCGGATCTTCCTCACGCCGCCGTGGCCGGAGCTGTACGCCAATGACGAAGAACGCCAACTGAATTTCGCAGACGCCGTTGACGAATACTCGCGTTTGCTCGACGCGTACGCAAGGCTCGGCTACAGCATCACCGTTCTCCCGAAAGTGGGCGTCACCGAACGCTGCGACCTGATACTGGCCGAGCTGAACCTTCTGCGATCGCTCTGATTCGGAATGCCGACCGACTTCGGAATTAGTTGCGCGACTTTTACATCAGATGATCTCCACAGCCCGCTGAGCAAGAAGCGAAAATTGTCAGACCTCGCCTGTATGTTCGATGTATGTCCTTGGAAACCTTCCCCGACCCGGCCGGCGCGGCCGACGCCACAGGCGCACCCGCGTCGCAGCCGCCGGTGCTCGCGCGCGTCGCCGAGGACGAATCTCTGTCGAAAACCGATCTGGTCGAGGTGAT